>CAZXJC010000840.1:0-9007 GCA_964640885.1 uncultured Pirellulaceae bacterium
ATGTCGGGCAAGTACGTCGTAGCGGCCATCGTCCTGGATTATGTATCGGTATCGTTTCCCCAGGGCATCTCGAATGGGGTGGAAATCCGCAGTGGTTTCTTCACATTTCAAGATGTAGATGTCGTGGGGAGTGCTGGCATGGATTGCTCTGCCGAGTACCTCCGCAGTCAAGTCGGTGTCCACACGAAAACCGGCTACCTGACCAGCAGCATGCACGCCCGAGTCAGTCCGGCCACTACCGGTGACGCGAGCCGTTTGGCCGGTAACCTGTTCGATCCCCTGTTCAATGGCCTGTTGAATCGTGGGTTGTCCATCCTGCCATTGCCAGCCATTGTAGGCTCCCCCGTCGTAGCAAAGCGTGATCTTGAAGGCGCGCATGACCAGTTACCGGTTCAACGGTTAGGTGTCAGGATGTGGCAGCGTCTTTGGCGAGCAATTCCGCGATTTGGACCGCGTTGGTTGCTGCTCCTTTGCGCAGATTGTCACTCACACACCAGAACGTGAGTCCATTAGGTGAGGACAAGTCTTCTCGAATACGACCTATGAAAACAGGGTCCTGATCGGAGCAATCTAGCGGCATAGGGTATTGCCCCAGTTCGAGGTTGTCGACAACGGAGATCCCGGGTGCCTCGGCAAACAGTTGTTGTGCCTGTGAGACCGTTATCTTCTCTTCAGTTTCAACCAGGATACTCTCGCTATGGCAGTTGGTTACCGGGACACGTACACAGGTGGGGCAGATGTTGATCGATTCATCGTTGAAGATCTTGTGAGTTTCCCAGACCATTTTCATTTCTTCCGACGTGTATCCCTGGTGCTTTTCGGAACCGATTTGCGGGATCAAGTTGAAGGCGATGGGGTGGGCGAATGTCCCGTAATCGTAATCTTCACCAGCCAGTGAGGCCTGGGTGCCCTCGGTAAGTTCTTTTTGGCCGGATACCCCTGCTCCGCTGGTTGCCTGGTAGGTACTGACGACGACCCTGCGGATGTTTCCAGCAGTGTGCAGTGGTTTCATGGCAACGACCATTTGGATCGTCGAACAGTTGGGACTGGCAATGATTCCCTGGTGATTTTGGATGGCTTCTGGATTGACTTCCGGGACGACCAGTGGGACATCGTTATCCATCCGCCAGGCACCACTTTCGTCAACGACTGTGGCACCTCGTTCGACGGCCCAGGGCAGACAATCTCGGGCTACGTCATCAGGTGTGCTGGCAATCACCAGGTCAACACCATCGAAAGCCTCGGGTCGCAGTTCTTCTACAACCTGTTCCTCTCCACGAAAGCATAATGATTGTCCGGCAGAACGAGCGGAAGCAAGAAATTTAAACTGGCTGGCCGGGAAATTCCGTTCTTCCAGTAATTGGCGGACAATGCTACCGACGGCACCTGTGGCACCCACTAAAGCGACAGTTTTAATCACGGGAGAATACTCCTCATCATGGTTGGCTGATGTTCGTTTCCGCTCGGTTTAGCCGAACGGTCAGGTGAAGTTGACTAGTATAAACACTCAGAGGCGTTTGGGCTATTGGCTCAACAGAGAAGACCAAGCGACTCATTCGGCCTGCTTGTCAGGATGAGTCGCCTCCCCTGCCCTGTCGCAATCGCTGCACGAGCCTGTCGGTAGTTGCCGGCGAGAGAAACGCCAGGTTGGCAATCAACATGACGCAGCCAAACGTGACCATGCCCAGGCAAAGGGCAATGCCCCCATGGATGACGACGGCGAGCGACAGCATCACAGGTCTCGTCAATCGCGGCCAAATGAGCAGACAGTAAAAGGTTTCCCAGAACACGGTCAGATGGGTGATAGCAGAGAGTAGGAGGTGGTGAGAAGCCAGCCAGGTCATATCGAGTGACTGGTACTCAGAGTTCGCCAGGGCAAACCAGGAAGCGCTACCATCCCACCATTCTGCCCCGCGCATTTTACCGATGCCACCGAACAGGTAGATTACGCAGAGGTGCAGTTGGATAAGTCGTGTGGCGATGTTGGCACTAATCGTCGCCGGCACTTCTTTACCGGTACCACTTCGCTTGTTTCGCCAGGAATCAATTGAATAGGCTTGACCAGCGGGACTGATCATCAAGTACATGACAAGCAAAACATTGATCTGGTCGAGTCCAAACAGGGCTCCTTCCAAGCGGTGACAATAAGAGAGGGCAATAAACCAGGCGAGAATTGTAGTCACACGGGTATACATGCCCACGGTTAGCAGCGCAAAAATCACCAGGCCGGCCAGGTGTGTAGTCCATAACAGGACGGGAGAGTCGACATACCAGAGGTAGCTCCAGGTGAAGTTGTACTGTTGTAAGAATTGAGAGGTGTCTGTGGAAATCCAGCTTTCCGGCCCCAGGAAGGCGGCCAGGTCAAGGGTCCAAATCAGATGGGTATAAAACAGCATCGCGCCGACCATGATGCGGATCAGTGCCAGGGTATGCGGTGCTGCCGGAGTGAACCAAAACGTATCCCAGCCATGAAGCCATTGAGTAGTCCAGCGGATTGATGGCTGTTGAGTATTCATGAGGGGGAAGATGTCATTCGTATTCGAGCTGTCCGTAGCTTGGTCTGAAAGCAAGCTAAGGACTGGTCTCTGTTGCAGCTGTAACTGGCAAGCGTTGGTAAAGGTGGGACGCGTTCAGATCGCGTTCTCCTTGTAAGTAGTCTTCCGGGGCGATTAACTGGTGTTCCAGTCTGCGCAAGGTGACCCGTTGTGATCCATGAAGTTGTTGGAGGTGCTGTCGGAAAGAATCGACTACTCGTTGATAGTTTTCCTGTTGAAATTGTTGCTCTTCCCTGGGCACCCAATCCGGTGCGCTGGTCGCCGGGTAGTTTGCATGAAGCCATTCTGCAAGCATCAGATGACGATGGTAGAACAGTCGAGGTCGTTGTGATTGGCGGTCTGGAAACCGAAAGGTTTCCTTTTTCCCATCCTTGAATTCGACGTCATATTCGACCAGGTGACTGGGGCCGGGGCTAGGAGCAAAGAAGAAATAGCCGTGGTTGAGGTAGAGAGCATTGGCGTAGGGTTGGACGATCGACATTCCGACGTTGGCCAGCGGTGAAGATTCATAGCCGCTGCGAGTTGCAAAGGTAAAGGGAGGAATCGCTACGGCAGCCAAGTGCATGACCAACAGTAAGCTTAACAAGCACTTGAGCTTTGCCGAGATTGATGCAGCTGGTTTTGGAGAAGCAGGCATGATGATCCTGTTTGGGGAGTTTTCTGTGAGACTTCTATTTTACCAGAAAAAAGAACCCTCACATCGTACGCTGGCGATGCGAGGGTTCAGAGCTTTAAGGCAATTAGTTGCGATTGTCTAAGGGACGTTGGCGATCCGCGGAGAATCGACGTTTAATTCGATCTTGTGCGTTTCCCCAGCCTTCAACGTAACCGTTTGTCGACGCTGCCTGGTTTGACCATTTTCCTGGTAGGAAACCTCGATTGGATAATCGGTCCAAGTTTCGCCAGCGGCGAGTTTTGTTGTCTGGAAGGTTCGTACGTTATTGCCGTTCGGTAATGGCTTGCCAGCCAGGCTTACTTTAGCACCTTCAGGTACGTGTAAAATCAAAGTTGTTACCACTGAGTTTGATGATGAGAGTGTCTCGAAATTCAATACTCCGGTTTGCCCCGCCTGCAGCTTGACAGTTTGAGTTTGCTGTATGGCTTTGCCGTTGCGAATGACTTCCGCCCGAACCCGGTAGGTGTAGCGGTACCCTGTCTTTAATCCGTGGGAAACGTAGCGCCGATTTTCGCCAGGAGTTTTGGTAGCGATATCGTTGACGAACACGCGGGCATCTTCTGGAACCTGGATATCGAAAGTGGCTTTACCAGCATTTCGATTGGCCTGATCAGCGGAATCTTTGGCTGGTTTCTCAGGAGCCGCCTGGGGTGTTTCTGCTGGTGTGGCGGCTGGTTTCTCAGGAGCTGCTGTTGGTTCTTTGCTGGGAGCCGGGGTGGGAACTACAGTCGGTGGAGTGTAGTACAGGCGTCGCGGAGCGCGGCGATACAAAAGAGTTCCACCGGAAGAGCCACCGGAGGAAGCATGGCCCGCCGCGTAAACGTAACGACCATGCCAGTGATGTTGGTGAAGTGAACTGAGAAGTCCACGGACGAGTCCGCCGTGGCAATGGCCGCTGCTGCCACCACTGCTGCCACCACTGCTAGCATGGACTGTACGTTGGGCCGGTGCGTGGTGCCAACCTGCTTCCAGCGAGGAGGTCGCGATGCTGAATAGAACGGCTAGGGCGATCCCTGTGCCGACATACAGAGGTTTTGAGCGGGTCATCGTGTTTGATTCCTTGGTTGGCAAAGTAATGGTGAGCCAGGCGGTGAGCCGCCATAGAGTCTAGAATACCTGTTTGAATGCGTAATTCAAGTAGTTTAGGGGGCATTTTCCGATTCTGGAAAATGGAGAGTTTGCTGAAAGAACCTGAAAATCAGCTGTTTTGAGAGTCTGTGAGCAGTGCTGGCCTAGGTTCCCGCTAGGTTCGACTTGCTAGCGGCTGATTGGTTTCATTTGGATCTGATCAACGGCCATGGTGCCGGTTCCGCCGAAGAGTCCGACACGGACGATGCCATGGACGGCGGAGGGTGGGACGCGAAAGGATTTTTCCAGTTGGTGCCAGGGCTTGGTCCCCTGCAGTGGGCCGATCCAGACGGTAGTGAGGGGGCGGCGATCTCGGTCATAGAAGCTGATTGTCAGTCCTGCAAATTCGTTGACTGTTCGACCACTGGCGACGTTCTCTGGTTTGAACCAGCCTGAAACTTGGAGTTGTGCAATTTTGCTTCCTTGAATAGCATAGCCTTGCAGGAGGTGGGCCGCGAGGCCGGCGGGCTGGTTATGAAACTTGATGAAGTGTTTTCCTTGGGGTGCTTGCGGGTCAGTTTCCCAAGTCATCTGTCGTTGGTAATACCAGCCGGGGAGGAACTTGTTCTCTTTTGGAGCGATTTCAAAGTCACCGTTGATTACTTTAGGATTCAACGGATCGGGTTTTATTTGTCGACCATCTTCAGCGCGGCCGGTCATTGGCACGAAGAGTGTTGGACGGAGAGCTTCGGAGACAAGTTTTCCGTCTTTTTTTCGCATCAGGTAAAGTGTTTGTTGGTAGCGTTCACCAACGGGGATCACCATTAGGCCACCTTCTTTGAGTTGTTCTACCAGGGGTGTGGGAATGTTCTCTGGTGAACAGGTAACAATGATCTTGTCGAAGGGGGCATGTTCGGGCCAGCCTTTGAAACCGTCGCCGATGCGTGTGTGAATATTTTGATACTTGAGCCGCTGGAGTGTTTGTTGTGCGGTACGCCCGAGGCTGGGAACAATCTCAATCGAGTAAACAGATTTCACCAGTGGGCTGAGGATTGCTGCCTGGTAGCCGCTACCGGTCCCGATCTCGAGCACTCGATCGGTTGGTTGAGGATCGATGGATTCGGTCATATAAGCGACGATAAAAGGAGACGAAATGGTCTGCTTGTCACCGATGGGCAAAGCCATATCCAGGTACGCATAGCGACGGTACTTGGTATCGACAAATTCGTGCCTCAAGGTAGCCCCTGCGCTGCGCAGCACGCGAGCATCTTTGACTCCGGCCGCGACGAGCACTTCTTGCACCATTTGCTGACGGGCTTTTTGATAGCTTTCGGTCCCCTGCCCCAAAAGAGAATTGTCTGTCATGGTCGCCCAGGCCATCAACAGAATTGAAAGGCAGGTAACGGTCGCTGGTTTCGTGGCAGGTAACTTCATTTATTTGTTTTCATTGGATTGGCGACGGTTCGTGGCGGACTGTCATTTGAAGTTTTCCTGGAAACTGCCAGGGTAGGACTCTTGTAGTATAGCGATTTTGAGTGCAGATCGAATGTGAATTGTCGTCTCCAGGCCTGATCGGCTGTTTTGTGGGGGGGTTGCGAGGGGCACCGTCCTTTGCCAAACTGCCAAAGTAGTTCGTTAAATTAAGCATCAGACGTGGGGCGACCGACAATGAAAACCAATTATGTGAAAGAGAAACTTCGCCGTGGTGAGCCAACTTTCGGGACCTGGCTTTCACTGGGTGACCTGTATGCAACCCGTGTTATTGCCAGGCTTGGCTTTGACTGGTTAACGCTGGATATTGAGCATTCAGCAATTGACTGGGCTCAGGCGACGATGATTTTTGGTGCGGTAGCTGATGCCGGTTGCATCCCATTGGCGAGAATACCGGAAGGTAGCCATCACTACATTAAGCGGGTCTTGGATGCTGGAGCGATGGGAATTGTTGTACCGATGGTCGATACCGTGGAGCAGGCGCAAATAGCGATTGCGGCTGCAAAATACCCTCCGACAGGGAATCGCAGTGCCGGTGGTGGAATGCACTCGATCAATATGGGGGCGACTGCTGGTGAATACTACCAGCGAGCCAACGACGAAATCCTGGTGGTCTTGCAGACGGAGAGTCCTTTAGGAGTGGAGAACGCGGAAGGCATTTACAGCCTGCCCGGTTGTGATGCCATTTTTATCGGACCCAATGATTTACGTTTTCAAATGCGTGGCCCCGATGGGGTTGATCCCTCGCCGGAAGAACATGAAGCGATGATTCAGCGTGTGATTGAAGTTGGGCAACAGGTTGGAACGCCGACGGGAATCCATGCCATGGATCCGGCCTCGGCCTTGGAGCGGGCCGATCAGGGAATGCAGTTCCTGGCCATTGGTAGTGAGTTGAAGTTCATGATGCAAGCGGCCCAGGAAACGGTGAAAACAGTATTCCCCGAAGAAGTTGCTCAAGATGTGGCCCGTTACTAACAGGCTGCTTGTGACACTAGGGTTGCCCTAGTGGAATTCGATATTCTCAGTGTCGTCGTCCACCACGGAAAGTCTTTTCCAGACGTATTCCCGTCTTGCGCTCTCGTTGTTGTCGAGCAGTAACGTGTCACTGAAACCAGGGGCAAAATAGTTGCCGATTTGAGCTCGATCGGCTGCAGGGATGTCGCGTTTGCGAACGGTGTAGCCAGCAACAGCCAGCAGGTAAAAGCGTTGTTTTTTGTTGTCTTTGAGAAGCTTCAATTCGAAATTTCCATGGATATCAGTTTTGGAAACATCTCCCCCAAGTTCCCGGATTCTCTGGATACTGGGATGACTGTCGTCCGGCCTTGGGTCGTCGGGGCGCAGGCCTTCAATAGAGATCTTAGTCTCGGGACGCTTGAGAGCAGGCAGTAAGAAGACCACGCACTGGTCATCACCTGTGGTGATACCGGCCTTGGTAGCATATTCTACTTTTCCGGTAATCGTGACTGGCTGTGCCTCCCCTGCCCTGCTTTCTGCTGTGGAACTTCCCTGTCGCCCGACCAGCAGGCCCAGGGCGAAGGCTAAGATAGCCAGCACGGCCAGTAAGCCTCCCTGCAGGACGAGGACTGACTTCGGGATGGAAACGGAATTTGGATCAATGCGAATTGACAACGGGCTGCGGGTTGAATGGTTGGCATCCGAAGCAGATTCTGACTGTGCTTCAAAGTCGACAATTTTTGATTCATCGAATTGTGGTTCATTATTTGATTCGTTAACGGGCTTCGCTGTAGTACTGCGAGGAGGAGTTTTTTTTGCCGACGGTTCTCTTGGGGGTGCTTTCGTTGCCGGCGATTTTCGCTTCGCTACTCGCTTGGCGGGTACCGTCAGCTTTTCCTGGCACTTAGGACAGGAAAACTGCCGATTGGCGTGCTTGGATGAAGCCTTGATGGAGTGGCTGCAATGTGGACAGGGAAACGTGATCGGCATAAGCAGACGAGGTTAGTTTCGGAGTTCGAAGAGATACAGACGATGTTTACTGGATATTGCTGATCAATGGTCCGAGTCGATTTGATCAGCAGGCGCATCCAAAGCGTGAAATCCCAGAGTAATGAGTAACAGGATGAGGTCGACGGCAGTGGCCATCAGGCAGACCATGGAAACCCACCATAAGACGTGTGAGGCTCCCTGATCTCCCGTAGATGCGGTCAACGCATAACCACTGATGGTGACCAGGAAGGTAGCGTTTAGCACTAGGAAAATCAGTAGTAAGCAGGTCAGCATGCGGCGTAACATAGGGTGAATCCTTGGGTTCTTACCTGGAAGGTCTATTTTTGCCTACTTGTTTTCCCGATGTCAATGGAAAGGCGGTCCAGATGATCTGGTGGCTGGCTGACTATCTATCTTATGCTATCGGCAAAGTCAGGCAATGCTATAGGTGAACTGAGTGATCCCTGGGCAGCTTAAATTGCCTGGATTCAGGGTAAGCCACTATAATCTACTTGTGGTTGTGATAACTCAGATGAGTTGTTTATAGCGATTTGGCGGAGAGTTTAGATGAGAATGTTTCCAGTGGTCCGTTGTCTGATAGCGACTGGTCTAATCGGCTTCTTGTGGGGAGTTTCGGCCCAGGGGGCGGTTTACACACTGAAAAATGGAATGCAGATTGAGGGGATGCCTGGCAAGATTGCTTCGCTGGCTTCTGATCCGCTCAAACCGGATGGCGAACAGGGTGATGCTGCGCCCAAGTTGATTTTATTTGCTGACGATGGCATTCGCCGGACTTTTTTTTCGCAGTATCAGTTGCGATCAGCTGTTCCTTCGCCGCAGGTGAATTTGGAGAAGATCGAGATACGCCAGCGTGTGGTTAAGACGGGCCGCCGGATAGGTAGTATTGGAGCTATTTTACGAGTCACACCTTTTGACCAGTATGGTCGTCGCGTATTCACGATTAAGGCAGCCCGTGGGCCGATTGACATCGTGCAGGGCATTACTGAGATTACGCCGACTTACACCAAGGTGGAAGGCTTGATGTCGAAGGAGCCGTATGTTTGTGAGACCAGAATCGCAACCAGTTCGATTCCAGGTTCCACGCTATCGCAAATCCTTAAACGGCAGTTAGACATGAGTAAGCCGGGTGATCGCTTGCGGATTGTGCGGCTTTACATGCAGGCGCAACGTTACCAGGATTCGCTGGTAGAGTTAGAAGCGGCTATCAATCAGTTTCCAGGTCTAAGTAATCTTAACGACCAGGTAAAGCAAT
>CAZXJC010000841.1:0-4065 GCA_964640885.1 uncultured Pirellulaceae bacterium
ATGACGACCTAGCTGCTTTGAAAGCTAAAGTAGCAGAAAAATAAAACCGTCACTCCCTAAATCCGGTCAATTAAAGCTGATACTGACCTATAGAGTGCATTCAATCTTATTGGACAGAAAATCCTGGCCTCCTGCATGACACACAATCCACCCTTCTGTCTCCAAACCCTCCATTAAAGGACGATCAGTAACAAAATTCATATATATGTCCAACTGTTTTTGAACTTCAATTTCATATGGCAAATCGGCCCCGAAAATTTCTTCAACTTCTATTGTGTGTGTCTGATTGATCTCAACCAGATGTAGATAAATTCCAGATAAGATTACAGGAGTTTCTCCCATATTTTCAATTAGAGCATCCACATCAACTAAAACGCCGTTGCTAGCGACATTAATCTGCTTCAGTTCTACCCTAATTTCACTTCGACTTACTTCTTTTCCTGCTTGCCACACGAAGAAAAGAATGACTAAAACAACAATGATAAGCAGTATAACAAAAATTAACGCCAATAACAGTGGATAATCACCAACAAACTGTTGGAAGTAAGCAATAATCGGCTCTTCAGGCAAGTTAATTGACCCTTCCAAAATTTATATCCTATCAACCCAATTATGTTCTCTTTCTCACACCCTATATTCTCAATCTTATAACAAGGCGGAACCAATTTTAGATGTCCCTCGAAAACTAGGATGCAAAAGATAGAAACTTTTATAGATAGTCACACACAACCGCAAGTTCTTCTCCTGAACCAGTCAAAATATCACTTTGGCTTCAGATTAGAGTGTAAGTAAAGTCAGAAATGGCCCGGATGCATCTCAGGCCAATTCCGGTGGAGAGGTCGGCACTTCGGTCCTCCCAGAGGATTCCTTTCGAACAATAAAATCACCCTAAATCAAGACGTCAATTCCAGTTAAAATCAAACACTTGATAGCGCCATTTTCTGTGCAAACAATGGGTTCGTTATTCACATTAAAACTTGTATTTATAGCTAATGGATATCCAGTAAATTCCTTTAGACCAACTAGAATCTGATACAAAAACAATTTGACTTAACTGACACAGTTTGGATTCTGGAAAGCGAATTCAAATGGACCACACTATCAATGGTTCCTCACGTAGAATCTAGCTGGCAGATAGAGTCAAAATGATACTTTTCAAAAGAAGATAAGTCTTGCTTCCTTGTCTCTACATTGTATCCATGTACTCGCACTGTTAAAAGCATAAAAGGGCTTTTGCCATCACAATCAAAGTATTTTGGACAATCTTCCTCCATAACAATCGGTACAAATGGGCGGAAAGATTCCCTAAGCTTAATCTCAAGATTAAGCTTAGTCTGCATACTTTTGTTAAGAGCATTCGCTAGAATCGATCGATTTCCAAGGGCCCGAGAACCAAACTCCACCCGACCTCGGGCCACTCCAACAATCTTATCTTTGGCAATCATACCAGATAGTTGCAAAGGCTTACTTTCCATCCAAGATAGAATATAGGAATAAGGCACAAGGGTGTGCAGAGCTACTTTATTGCTAATTTCATAGCCAAGGTACAGATTCAGTTTCACGTTTTTTGCGTTGGACAGAATTTTCTCATAGAAACTAACATTAAAAGGCTTAGAAAACATATGAACCCGCCTATAACCTCCCATCATTTTGTAACAAAGTGCCTGCGCTTCACCTTCAAAAGGATATTCAAAATAGGTGAAGGGACACCGACTAATATCAAAAGATATAAACGCCAAAATTATGACATTTTTAGTCAAATGGCTTCCATTCACAAACTCTTGTAGGTATTCCTTTGCATTATCAAGCATTTGCAGAAGGCTTCTCCCACATTTACTACAATTCTGAACATCAAAAGAGGCCTCATAAGATAAAGACTCAAGACCTTTTAAGGTAAGCTGTTTCAGTAGATAATACGACCTCTCAACACTAGGATAATCCTCTTCATCCTGACCGTTGCCTATAAGGTCAGAAAAAGAGTCTCCATAGCAGATAATACTATAATGTCTACTGTTTCTCTTTAGATCGCTGTCAGGAACACCTAGTCCTCTAGATGAATTAATCTTGTACTTTTTGATTGAAAGCAACCCCTTTGTGACCAACTCCAAAACATAGCCAAGCTGATTTCTGCAATAGCTATAAATTCTTCCAGGTATTTTAGGTGACTCCAACCTGATATCAGAAACCTTTACAATTTGCTGGAGCATTTTTGGACAATAAGCCAAGGATTATGCGCTATTTTGTAGAAAATAGCGCATAATTGAATATCTGTCTGACTGTAGCTTGCACTACCAACCTCCTTAGGAATTTGTGGAAAAGGCAATGAGATTTTTTACCTTTTATTGAGTGCTCTAGTTGCTTATCTTGAGAATATATTTTTAGTGCTTCAGTTTCTTCATCACTAAGCAAGTTTTCAAGATACACATAGCCTTTCTCATTGACTTTACTAGTGTGTGATTGACATCATCAGTGAAGTAATTGTACCATCTGAAAACTGAATGCCTGATTCCAATATATTTGCAATAGAAATCCCTAAATCATCTCTAGTTTGCCTTTTAATAAGTGAAAATATAATTGGTAACATAAAGAGGCCAATTCATTGACAACCGTCAATCTCTCATTCCTTCGTAAAATGCGTGGGTTATGTGGGTGATCGTGACGCTTTAGGTTTCTTGTATTTAACTAAGCAAAATAGGTAGGGCATTCTAGCACAATTAATCAATTAATGTATTTAGATCAAGAAGCAGGTCAGCCTGAGCCAGTGTTGAAGAAAATTAAATCATCTACACTAGCTTAAACAAGACTTGATCAGGCAAAATATGTGGGGTTAGGGAAAAATCTCGAGCTACATGCTCAAATGTTAGTTACTTTGGATTGGAGGGTTATATGTGAAGAAAGAAAGTAATATTGTATCCTTTATTTCCTTAAGAAGGACGAATATAAAATACGTTTGTGCAGATTCCATGTAATTCAATGCTAGGCATGCCAGGTAACTGTTGGGAGATTTGCTTTAGTTTATGTTCTACTTCTGGAAGTTCCACAAGCATTTTTCTGTAGACGTCAACCGGAAAGTCGCTTGGTTGCTTGAATTTCCCAGAAAATCTCAGTTCAAAATCTCCAAATCCCCCACCAAGGTCAAGATAGAATTGATGGATTTCATCGGCAATCCTCTCGGAGGCAAATTTGCCCTCTTGTGCCGGCCAGAACTCTTTTAATTTTGATTTATCTCCAAGTTTAAGCTTACCTGCATAGAAATCCTGTACCATTTGATATGCCTCCTTAGCCGTATGCGTTAAACATGAAACATGATTCGTGATCCTAAACTGGAGCAAATCACTACCCCTTTCTTGAATTGATATTGTGGGGTGGTCCATCGCTACCGCTTCAGATCCAGTAGCACATCCTGTATGAATTAGAATATCGGAAGCAAGTATCCAAGGACGTGATGAGCCTTGGCTACTAACAACCTCAACGTTTGGATTTTTTCTAGAGAACCTTTTATACGTATTAGGATCCTCAGCAGGATGAGGTCTAATAATCACCTTTTGGTCTGGCCTGTGTTGTTCGAAAAGTCTAATCAACTTGAACACAGATTTTAGATTATATGTATCCCACTTCATATGAGCATCTTCCTGTTTTTTATAATTCCCTTTTTCTTCTTCGAGAACTACCTGTTTTCGAATATCAGATATAATCTTGGGAGACAATCTCGAATTAAGAGTTCCTAGGTTTGTATTTATTAGAATGTAATTTGAGGTTTTTTTTTCAGAAATCGCTTTTCTCATCGGATCGTATACTGACACAAGTTCTGGGCGCAATAAATCTGTCCTTGGGTTTCCAGTCAGACGTACATTCAGATCAGACATTATTTGCTTGACAATTTCCATTTCAAACTTGCTAGTAGCAAGAAAAAGTTGACAATGATGATTGGCATCCTCGTGAAATGTATCACGAAAATTGTAATACTCGGGAAGATTCATACAAAAATCGAGGCACTCTTCTTCCATGGCAACAACAATATGTCCAAATTGACACACCTTAGCCATACTGTCGGTATGAATTCTG
>CAZXJC010000842.1:0-14848 GCA_964640885.1 uncultured Pirellulaceae bacterium
ATCAAGCTGGCGAGCATTGGTGCAGATCTGTGGCCCCTCGATGCAACGCTTGGGACGAGCACCGTGATAGAAGGTATTGAAAAGGTAGATTAAGTCTAAGCTCAACAGGTCCCGATACTTCTCATCACTACCGGGTTCCATGATCCAATCGGCAATGTCCAATCCAAACCCCACATCACGAAATCCCGTCTTCTTATCCAAAAATGATCCGGCTGCCACACCGCTCACGTAACCATTTTTTCGAATCGCAGCCTGCAAGTGAGGAGTTTCTATCTGGATCTGATTCGCATCTTCACGAACTATGATCTCGGCCTGCAAGGTCGGCAACCCAGCAACCACTGTCATCAGCACGCAAATACCACTGAACAGGCAAGCCACGTAAGAGCTTGATCGGCTGGTCAACATCTTTGAATTCCCTCTCAACAAGGTTCGAAGAGCGAACGGTGAGAACCCAATTGTAAGGGGCTGTCGATACCGACTGCAAGCAGGTTAAAGCGATGCGATCGAGCACCGACGGGGGATCCCAGTGATCCTTACAGAGCCAACCGCCTGCAGTTAACTGGGACCAGCTACCTCGGCTAACAGATCCTCATTCCCTTTGCGGGTGCAAAAATCGCCGAATGCTTCGTCTTGCTGACGATCCTGCTTGAAATAAGAGAACAATTTCACCAGGGATGGGACGACTTCCTCGCTCGGTACCAGATCTTTATGAATAAAGCTCAGTCGATCTCCTAGTCGCCTTCCCCCCACGTAGATCGTGTACTTATTGCGGGCCTTACCGACCAGGCCGATGTCCGAGTTATAGGGTCGGGCACAACCGTTGGGGCAACCGGTCATGCGAACAGTAAATTGCTCCTCGGATAATCCTAACTGTTCCAATTCGACATCCAACTGATCTAACATCCCTGGGAGGGCCCGTTCACTCTCGGTAATCGACAGGCCACAGGTCGGCCAGGCCACGCAAGCCATGGACCAGCGGCGGGCCTCCGAGATATCTTCACTCAAGGGAACATTGCCCTGCCGCAGAATATCTTCGATCGACTCTCGGTGTTCCGGATCCACGTCGGAAAACAACAGGCTCTGATGTGCCGTTAAACGAATGCCAGGCTGATAGGTACGGCAGATTTCCCGCAGCGCCTTTTTCAGTTGGATGGATCCGGTATCCCTGATGCGCCCATTTTCCACGTTGAGACCATAAAACAACTTTCCATCACCCTGCTCGTGCCAGCCCAGGTGATCATCATGTTCTGATACTGTCACATCCCGTGGCTCGTCCAGGGAATCTCCATAATAGGTTTGCACCTGATCACGGAATTTATCCATTCCCCAATTGTGGATCAGGTATTTCAGTCGAGCGACTTTACGATCCACCCGGTTTCCATGATCACGTTGCACTTCAACGACTGCGGTAGCAAGCGGGAGTACCTGGTCAGGTTCAACAAACCCGAGCGGGCTGCTCAAGGCTGGAAAGGTTTTCTTGGCTGCTGGCGTAACACCCTGGCCACCACCTGCATAGACGTTATAGCCAACGATTTTTTCACCTTCCACGATTGCCATGAAACCCAGGTCATGCGTAAACAGGTCGATACAATTGTCTTCTGGCAGAGCAATGCCGATTTTGAATTTCCGAGGCAAGTACTGCTTGCCATAAATCGGTTCGGTCGAATCACCAGGAGCTCCACTGGCAGCGGCCAGTGATGAAGTAGCCAACTGCCGTTTTTCTCCACTGGCCACATCTGTCAACCAGAGATCGTGGTAGACGGGTGTACGGGGGGCAAAATGACTGGCTAACTCGAGGGCCAGGGCCTGCATTTGCAAACGGACAGGTGTTTTATAAGGAGCAGGGCAACACATCACGTTACGACAGACATCTCCACAGGCACCGAGCGTCGTGAGCTGTGTTTCGTTAATACGGACAATCGTCTGCATCAAGTCAGATTTGACGACACCGTGCATTTGCAAACCCTGTCGCGAAGTAATACGCAGGGTCGTATTGCCAAGCTCATCGCACAGATCAAGCTCTGCCAGCAACTGGTCACTGGTCACAATTCCGCTGGGAATCTTACTGCGGACCATAAAAGAGAACTTCTTACCCGATTTAGCCTGGCGAGCATCTCGATCATCCTGCTGGTACGTACCATGATGCTTTAAAAGCTGAATACTTCCCTTGCCAAAAAAGTCTTCGCCATCACCAAGTTCTGTGCCTATCTCGCCAAGTAAATAATCGCTCTCCGATTTAAATCCCTCTACGGCACTTACCTTCTCAACATCTGGCATATCGGTCATGGACTCAGAGCCTGTTATAAATTGCGTTGATTCAAACTGCTGGACTGGAACCAGCCTCACCCGCATGAACATCAGCCATGTCGGCTCGAATTGTCCCAGAGAACTCTTCAGTATACTAATGAGACCGATTGACCTCTACGGCAGCAAACCGGGAATTAATGCCAACTGGAAAACTTGTGTACTGCTCCCCGTTTTAGGTTGCTTCCGTTACAATGTCTGGCAATAAAAGCAGGGAGCACAGCAACCGGCTGGCAACTGCTATTTTACAGAGAAGAGAGGAATTTCTTCCGTGGCTGCACAAATCCTCGACGGCAAGTCCATCGCCGCTAAAATCCAGGAAGAAATCAGTGAAGAAGTCATCGACTTCATCGAAAACAACAGCTTTGCACCCTGCTTAGCGGCCGTGCTAGTGGGAGAAGATCCGGCCAGTGAAGTTTACGTACGCAACAAGCAGCGGGCCTGTGAACGGGTTGGGATCACCAGCCAACTCCATCGCCTCGAGGCGGACGCATCGGAAGACGACGTTTTAAACCTGGTCGGCAAACTAAACAAGAGTTCCGAGGTACACGGCATCCTCGTCCAGTTACCACTGCCAGCAGGGGTTACCAGCTCGCGTGTACTGGACGCCATTCATCCTTTCAAAGATGTGGATGCCTTCCATCCGGAAAACGTCGGTCGAATTTCACAAGACCGAGCTCGCTTTCTCCCGTGTACACCTCACGGCATCCAACAATTACTGGACCGTTACGAAATCCCGATCTCTGGAAAACATGTCGTGATTGTCGGACGCAGTGATATTGTTGGAAAACCTTTGGCCGCCTTGTTTGTCTCCCGCGGATCGACACGCGGACCGCAAGCGGCTAACGCAACGGTTACAATTTGCCATAGCCGGACAGAAAACCTGGCTGAGATTACCCGCACCGCAGATATCCTGGTGGCTGCCATTGGCCAGCCAAAGTTCATCACAGCAGAGATGGTTAAGCCGGGGGCAACGGTTGTCGATGTGGGAATCAATCGTACCGATGAGGGACTGGTGGGAGATGTAGACTTCGAAGCTGTGGCCGAAGTAGCCGGATTTTTAACGCCCGTCCCGGGCGGTGTAGGCCCTTTAACGGTCACCATGCTGCTTCACAATACGGTCAAGGCAGCCGCTTACGCAATCTAAGAAGCGTAACCAGAAGTTACCCCTGCCGCTGTCTGAGTGCCTCATAAAAAAGAATAGCACCGGTCGTGGAGACATTCAGACTGTCAGCAGCTCCCAACATTGGTAATACCACCGAGCCGACGCCCTCGGTCTTCCAAAGAGGGGTCACCCCGTGCGCTTCGCTTCCCAGTACGAGTGCTGATCTTCCCTGCCAGTCGACCGCATGATAATCGGTTTCACCATCGACCTGGCAAGCCCAGACGTGAAATTCATACTGCCGTAACCAACTGAGCGCTGATTCCGCGGTTGCCTGGAAGACGGGAAATGAAAAAACGGTTCCGACGCTCGCCCGAATCGTATTGGGGCTGTACAAATCACTGGCTGCATCAGCCAGTACCAGTGCCGTGACACCAGAGGCATCGGCCGTTCTCACCAGCGCTCCAACATTTCCCGGTTTTTCTACTCTTTCCAAGACCGCCACGAGCCCCTCGTCTGGCGGATCCCATTGCGACAAGGGTACTGGATCAGGCGCGGTGGCAACTGCCACCAGTCCATCGGTTCGATCTCCGTAAGCAAGCCGTTGCATGATCGTCTCCGTCACCGAAACAATCGGCAAACTACGATCGACCAATTGTTGCCAAAGTGGTTCTGAATCAGCCGCTTCACACCATTCAGGACAAAGAAAGACCTCGGTGACTTGGCAACCTGCTTCGGCTGCTCGCAAGATCTCCCGCCCGCCATCAATAATAATCTTTCCCTGCTGTTGTCTGCCTCGTTTACTACGCAACCGCAGTGCCTGGCGTATGCGGGTGTTCTGTAAACTGGTGAGTTGGGCGTCCATATCAAACCTTCTTCACTTATCCTGGCCAGCGTGCTACCACGCCACTGGGTAATCCCCGTCCATCGACAGACTCAATCGTTAATAAACTTGCGTCCCCCCCTTGCTGGCAGCTTCCGAAAACATGATCGGTCAGCAGAGCATGCAATTCAGCAGGTCCATATCCAGGTGAATGGCAGGTCAACAACATGAATCGTCTGCCATCACGAGTCAATTCAGCACAGGCATCTAGCAGGGGTCCCAGATCTCTCTCAATTTTCCAACTCTGTCCTTCCGGTCCGTGTCCATAGCTGGGTGGATCCATGATAACCGCATCGTACTGGTTTCCTCTACGCAATTCCCGTTGAACAAATTTCAAACAATCTTCACAGATCCAACGGATCGGTGCCTTTTCAAGACCGCAAAGTTCAGCATTTCGCCGAGCCCAAGCAACCGTATTACGAGCCGCATCTACATGGACAACTTCGGCACCGGAGGCCGCCGCTGTTAATGTACTTCCGCCCGTGTACGCAAACAAATTGAGTACCTTGAGAGGCTTCTTTCCTGCAGCAAGCTGCCTGCTTAACCAATCCCAGTTAATTGCCTGCTCAGGAAACAGGCCGACGTGACCCGACGGTGTCAAACTCAACTCCAACTGCAACTCTTTGTGCTGAATAACCCAAGGCGCCGGTAATCCGTCCTTCTGCAAGCGGCCCAGCTCGGCAGGTAATGCCTGGTTAGCAACCCATTGCCCTTGATCTGCTCGCTGCCGGAGAAAACGAAAGTGACTTTGCTGCCAACTCGCTGGATCGGAAAGTTCTTCACCTTCAGCTGCTGGCGAAACGCGATCCAGAATCAGCGGGCCAAACTGTTCCAGCTTGCGACCCTGACCGAAATCTAATAACTGATACTGACTGGCGTCAAACATTCAACACCCACTGATAATGACCGATCCAATACGGGTAGAAATTCCCAGATTCCATCGTTAGATATCGTGGCCAGTCCGTCAATCGCCCTGCCGAATTATGATTAGTCAGCTATGATAGCCGGCCAGTGCATCACTTTTTCGGCGGCTTTTCTGCCGACACCTTCGCCCCAGGATCTGAATCGGCAGGCAAACCACTTTGTGGTGAGGGCTGTAACAGCGGTTCCACGTAAGAAGCTGGCTGCAATTTCCCAGCGCCTCCATTAAGAGAATCGTCCGCTTGAGGCAGCAAGAAGTTTCTAACTTGACTGTAATTACTGATCGAGCCTGATTTCATCGGACTACGCCAGACTCCTAAGCGAGGAATGGCAATTTGACTGCCAGCAAACCGCATCCCCTCGTGAATCGTTCCTCGCTGGAATGGACCCGCACCAAGCAGCCAGGTGTCTTGAGAGCTGCTACGCGCCTGGGCCAGGCCTGATTGCCAAATTGGCTCTCGTGTTTTTTGGTCATAAGCAAACGCAAAGATCTTCGCTGCTCCCGTCTGGTCACTTCTGCGAGCCAATGATACTTCCGGTAAGGTCGGCACAGGCAGGGAATTATTTACTACCGAAGCAGCCTTCGCCAGTGAATTACTAGCCGGAATTCCATACGTGATGTCATGAGCGTCATTTCCCAGAGTTCCCACCCGCACTTCAACAATATACTCCGCCTTTGGCCGCTCCTCCTGGATCAAGCAATCCGCAGCGAACAACTGCTGACGCAAGGAACTAATGATGTACTCGGCGTTCACGAAACCAAATCCTTTAATCGCACGGATGTAGGTAACATCCAAATAGACCGTTTTCCCACTCAACGGACTAAAATCTATACTGGCAATCGACCTGTCCACTGCGTCCGATAACAACAGCTGTTGCGTGGCAGTTTGGGACTTCAGCGTGCCACAACCAGTCAGCGCAAAAGAGATCAACAGCATTATCAAACTGCCATAGCAGGCGCAATGATGGTTCCGTCCCCCCGACCGGTGCAAGAATTCACACATCGATCGAATTACCCTGAAATCACTAAGAAAAGAAAGTTGACCCCCGATGCAAGATCCGGGGCGGCGGAGTATAGCAGAAAGCCATTACCAGCTTCTACGCCGATTTAGAACAAAAAAGAGACCTAATCCTGCCACTATCAGCAAACTGCTAGCATTTTCAGTCGTAATCTGGCCAGCAGACTAGTGACCTTTGCTGTAATCCAACAATTGATCGACGGCAGCACCGATTTCTTCGGCCGCCATCAGGTGTTCGCCAACCAGGATGGCATCCACGCCAGCATTGGCTAATCGGGCTACATCCGCCGCAGCATGAATACCGCTTTCACCGACGAGCAAGCAGCTTGTGGGAATTTTTTCACGCATTTGGATCACATGATTCAGATCGGTCTCAAACGTCTGCAAATTACGATTATTGACACCGACAAGTTGGGGCTGGACCTGCATTACACGAGACAAGTTTGCCGGTTCATAAAACTCGACTAGCGGTGTCATTCCTAACTGTAACACGTGATCGTGCAATGTTTGCAACTGATCATCGTTGAGGCATTCTGCGATTAGCAAGACAGCATCAGCTCCTGCTACTCGTGCTTCGACCACCTGGTAGGGATCGACAATAAAATCTTTGCGGAGAATTGGCAGGTCGACGACCTGTCGAATTTGACTCAGGTAGGACAAGTTCCCCTGAAAATAAGTTTCATCGGTCAGCACGCTCAGGCAGGTCGCTCCATGCTGCTGGTAGCACTGGGCAATTTCGACGGGATTGAAATCTTCTCGGATCACTCCCTTGGAAGGGCTGGCCTTCTTGACTTCGGCAATCAGCTTGATGCGACCAGCAATTGCCAGGGCACCGAGAAAATCTCTTACTGGGGGCGCGGAATCAAGGCGGGAGGAGAGCTGGTCCAACGGCACTGCCGCTTTTGCCGCTTCAATTTCACCCAATTTAGTGGCGACAATCTTTTCCAGGATATTGGTGGCGGACATATGCTGCGACCTCTTTTACCGCTTGATCACTTCTTGCGATTCGTCAATCGGTTCCTGAACCCTTAGTGCTTAAAATGACGGCGACCTGTAAAAACCATTGGTAATTGCCGCTGGTTACAGGCTTCGATCACTTCATCATCTCTTCGCGATCCACCGGGTTGAATAATAGCCACTACTCCTGCGTCGGCGGCCTGGATGATTGAATCCGCAAACGGGAAAAAGGCGTCGGAGGAGAGGACTGATCCCTTAACTCTTTCAGCCGCTTTGCGAATAGCAATTTCTACTGAATCAACACGACTCATCTGGCCAGCTCCTGTTCCCACCAGTGCCCGATCATGGCAGATGGCAATCGCATTAGATTTAATATGGCGAACCATCTGCCAGGCAAACTGCAATTCAGCAAACATCGCGTCATCTGGTTTGACGTCGGTCACGACTTCCCATTGATCTGGTTGATCCGGTCCGCTATCAGATTCCTGGACCAGCAATCCCTGGCCTCCCAAATACCTCAACTGGAGTTCCGCAGTCTGCTCGGCCAGATCGCCAACTTCCATCAATCTCACGTTCTTCTTCCATTTTGGTTTCGTCGTTAGTGTCTCCAGTGCGGATGCAGAGAATCCGGGAGCAACGATTGCCTCGATGAACAAACCTGGTTCTGAAAGCAAGTCGGCGGTTGGGCCATCAACTTCCCGGTTCAGTCCCAGGACCGATCCAAAAGCGCTGAGGGGATCTCCAGCCATTGCCTTCGCAGTCGCATCACTAATCGACTCAGCGACGGCAGCACCACATGGATTATTATGTTTAATCACGGAAACCGCTGGCTGGTCAAACGAGCGGGCAATCTGTAATGCGCTGTCGAGGTCCAACAAATTGTTATAGGAAAGTTCCTTGCCATTTAATTGCCTGGCCGTCATCAAGTTCGCACCGGTCGCTCCGTTTGCCTGGTAAAGGGCTGCTGCCTGGTGAGGATTTTCGCCATAACGCAACTCGGCTTGTTTCTGTAACTGCTAGGTCATTCGATCTGGAAACTGTGACTCCCCCGCCTCCTCGGCAAAATAATCAGCAATGGCTCGATCATAGGCGGCCGTATTGGAGAACGCAGCTGCCGCCAGTTGTTCTCTTAAGGACAACGAGGTGCCACCATCTTTTTCGATCTCGGCCAGGACAGCCGAGTACTGGTCTGGATCTGTCAATATTGCGGTAAAAGCATGATTCTTCGCCGCTGCTCTGACCAGGCTTGGCCCACCGATGTCAATCTGTTCAATCGCTTCGCTCCGGGTGACATCGGCTCGCGCAATTGTCTCCTGGAACGGATAGAGATTCACCACTACCAGTTCAAAGCTTAAAATGGAGTGTTCGGCCAGCGATTCCATGTCATCGCTGCGATCATGTCGACAGAGGATGCCGGCAAAGACCTTGGGGTGCAGGGTCTTCACGCGACCGTCCATCATTTCAGGAAATCCCGTGTATTGGGCAATATCCTGGACAACAATTTCAGCCTCTTCGAGATGACGGCGTGTCCCCCCAGTACTATAGAGTTCAACACCACGGGCAGTCAGTCCACGGGCAAATTCAGTTAATCCCGTTTTATCACTGACACTCAACAATGCTCGCTGAACGGGAACTGTGGTCATCAAACACCTGCTATAAAAAATGGACAAACTGTATCAACACCAGCCCCTGGCAACTGTTCTCAGTAGCGCTACGGACCTCAACGGTGGGCGCAGCAAGCCAGCAACTCCAAATGTGTAAAGACTGTCTCTTGAATGGTCAAGCACCCCAGAGAGATTTGTACCTGCCAAATCAGATTAGCTGAAACCTATTCACAGTAGGCAAAGGCCTCGGGGTAGAGTATTCAGCGCAGCGCGGCAGCCGCCAGAAGAAGACGGGCACTGCCAGAATCGACTTGAGATAAGTCAATCTTATTTAAACGGGTTTGCAGCAGCACCAGGATCAGGTGCCGGCGCTTTATTGCCACCTCCGCCAAACGGATTCTGGCCGCCAAATGGATTTTGCCCCGCTGGTTTCTTGCCACCGCCAAAAGGATTCTGGCCACCAAACGGGTTTTGCCCGGCTGGTTGCTGGCCACCCCCAAAGGGATTTTGACCGGCCGGTTTTTGACCTGCCGGTTGTGGCTGTTGCGGTTGTTGCGGCTGTGGTTGGCCCTGGGCCTGTTCATTTGGATCCGTCGGTTTCTGTTCGCAATCACAATCATTCTTGATTTGCGCGCTCACACCCGCATGGATTAACGGGTAACCTAGTTGCGATTCCCGGTAACACTGCAGCAATCCTGACTTCGTACCAAAATAAAGACGGTCCGTCTCACGATTCAAGTAAACAAAGTCGACGCCGTTGGTTGGCAGCACGGCTAATCGTGTGCCCGTTTTTTGATCCAGGATGACGAGGCGGTTGAGTAGATCGAGACAATACAGTCGTCTCCCGCTGGCACCGATAAATCGCCGTACACCTCGCGAGTTCCAGTTCTTAGTACCGGTATTAATATTGATCGAATAAATGCCACCATCTTCACCGATAACGAACGCCGACGTACCGACCAAAATAGGCGTCTCCGTAATCGCTTCGCCGATAGACAATCGCCAAACTAGCTGTCCACCACTTTCATAAAAACAATAGACAAATCCTCCTAGTGAGCCGGCCACGTATTTGTCTGGTGGCAAATACGCAACTGGGGCAACGATATCAATGATTGCCTGTAAACGACCCTGCAAGCGCGGCCGATTAATGTCACTCAGGTAAACACGTCCATAATCACTTGGCCAAGCAATACTAACCTGTCCAACCGTCGGTTTCACCAGTACTCGACCGGGCGAAACGTAGATTGCTGGTGGTCGTTCTTCGTCGTGTAAATAGAACGCCTGGAGTCGGCCATTGAGTGATGGCAAGAAAACGGTATCTTCTGAAACCGCCGGGCTACCCGACGGAATTGTGTCCCGGGGACGTTTCCAAAAACTATGGCTGGTCGTTTTCTTAGTCCAAAGCAGTTTCCCATCGAGCCGGTTAATCACGTAAAGCCGAACACCGGTAATGGCGACCGTGTAATCGTCGGTACAGGCAACACCTGCTGGCGGGTCATCACGGCTCCCCACTTGTCGTCTCCAAAGCACGCGACCGGATTCGGCATCAACGGTCACCACAGTACCGCGTTCAGTTAAAACCGTGAGAGTAATTTCTGGTTCGTAGTGACGAACCAGCTTAAGCAGCGAGACATTTTCCTTTACCAACTCGTTGGCCAGGACATCTTCTATCACTTTCGCTGCCTGAACGCCGTAATCACCATGGTCGATGGCAATCATTTCTACCTTGTTCTCGGTGACCAGTTGAATCAAAGCTGCCCGACCTGTTTGCAACTGGGCCGTGGTACCAACCACGTGGATCACACCACGGACTTTTTCTTCCCCTGCCTGGTCATAGACAACCATGACACTGCCGTTTTCTCCTTTACGAGGATTGATCAGCAGCACCGTCTTGTTTTCTTGAAACTGGAAAAATTGTTCGTCAGCTTTTCGCTTGGCCTCCTCGCGACCTTGTGGTTTTTGAAACGGTGTCAAATCCTGGTTGGTGTAAATCCACCGATCATCACCCTGAACCACTTCATGCACACAACGAGCCTGTCGACGGCTGACATAGAGCGAAACATCAGCAATGCGATCACCGTAAGGATTGAAAGGCAACTGGGTAAACCAGTTACGCGTCAGGCCGTGCTGGTCAGCCAGCGATGTTGAAAAAAGACCGCTACCGGTCCCCTGGCTCCAGGCTACTGGAGTCCAACAACAGGCTGCAATCAACAAGAGCAGCAGAGCAAGTCGACGTTTCATCGAGATATCTCACGAAAAGTAAAAGAATCGAGATAATATGCCTATCGTTTATAATAGACCAAAACAGCAGAAAAAACAGCTGAAAACCGGTGATCCAAGGCGCAAATTGTGCACAGGGTGGCTTTGTCCGATTCCCCGTTCCTTCCAGTAAATACGGCATGATCGACACCTTCGGCCAAGGGCCGGTCGGTTCATCGCAAAGATCATTCTGAGTACCGGTCATCATCCATTTCAATCCGCCCTAGCGGCCCGCTAGACCCGATCATAGCTTGTACTCTACGATGAACACAGATCGTAAGAGTATGCATCACGAATGAGCAACTTCTCGGAAACAAGACGCCATGGATCTGCAAGAACTGGATGAAGAACAGTTACTGCAACTGCAAAGCGTTCTCGGCTACTTGAACTTCTCCTCTGGCAAATCCGACCCGGCGTTCCTCAAGGATCTCAGCCAGACCTGGGACTGGACTCAAGAATCGGCTGCTGGCGAACCAACGTGCACAGTGCTTGAACACCTGCTGCGAACTGCGCTGGGGCAAATGACCAGTGAAGCATTTAGCAATTCCGACCAGGCAGCCAGCGTCATTGACCTCGTTTTTTCGCAAGTCTTACCTGCCTACAGGGAATTTCACCGCGACACGCTCTATCAACAGAACGAACAATACCTGTTGAATGCCTTTTTTCTGGGAAGGGTGTTCGAGGCTGTTTTGGCACACGGCTCACCCTGGGAACCAGCGGCCAGCGTCGTTGAAACCATAATCGCAGGATTGAACTGCTACGTGGGTCATCGGCCAGTAGCAACTCTCGAAACCCATGAAATGGAACCTTATGCTCACGAATGGATCTCTCCGGTACCACTCTTTATACAGGGAGCCGGTTCCTGCAGTGGCCCTTACCAGGCAGTAATTGACATTGCCCTGGAAATGCTTGAGCAAACAGAGGCGCCGTTATTACGACAGGCCTGTTTTGATCCGGACTTGCTGCAAGAGTTAGCTCTTGATCCGCGGCCCTACGATTTCGATCATCCAGCGAATCGCCGGCCAAATTACCACTTTGGCCAGTGGGCCCCCCACCAGATAGACAACCGTGGTAATTACCGACGCTACGTGATACAGCAGGTGACACTCGATGCCCTGGTTTCACGAATCAGCACGGAAGCTGACCTGCCCGAGGAAGAGTTGAGATGGGAGGCTGGCGCGGTACTGGCCGGTACGATTTTGATGGCAACCGGTATCAGCGGAACTGGTCCAGGCTTTCACGACTCCGAGGTAAGCCTGGGTAACCTGCTGCCGCAGATTGCAAGTTACCGTGATAATTTCTACCGCCAGCTATTACAACGCAGTAACGGACCGCATGCCGAACGATTGAAACAAGAGGCGATTGTCATGCAACAACCGTTTGCTGGAGCGCGCAAGCACCTCAACACGCGGCTATCCCATCTACGGGCCTCCCAACTGATTCACGGTGAACTTGCTCGCGTGTTTGCCCGCCTAGGATCACCGCAGGCAGCCTCGCGACAAGCTGCAGTGATTCCGGCAGTGGCCAGTCGCATGCGATCTCAAATCGATTGCCTGCTGATCGAAGGTGAGTGGAGTCGGAAGAAAGGTGACTTGGCCGAGGCCGTTACCACGGCTATTAACATCATGGATCTGATCAGTCGCGCTATCGAATGCGGGGCGCTGGTCGATCCCTGGAATGTACTCTATTTCGACGGCCAATTTAGTCTTTTTTCCGCCCGCGAAAATAGTATTCACGCCCATCGCATTGATGACCTAATCGACCTCGTGGAACAGTTGCTAACCTTTTGTGGCCAGGTCTGGCAAGATGCAGCCGCTAGTAACCAGGTTGAGATCGCTGAACAGATTGATCAGCAGTTTTCCAAGATTGCTAACTGGTGGCAACAATTTGCCATTCACGAAATGAGTACCCTGGAAGCTACTGATCCTCTTGAGTCCTACCAAGCTGCTAAACGCGTTTCGACGGCTTTGAGTGTCTGGTACCAGGGAGGTGCAGAGACTGGAAACGTTCGTTTCTGGGCCAGCCACGCAGATATTTTTGATGGACCCGAGGCTCACGCACCAGTCATCGCTGCGCTACTGAACCATGGTGACCTGGTGGCCTCCATGGCACTGCTCATGCACTGGCTCAGTCAGGCTGATCAGATTCCGCTACGCCACGCAGATCATTCTTTTTTCGACTTGATACAACGCTGGCTCAGTGACTTGCAGACGACGGCCGAATCAGCGGACCCATCATCAAGCATGGCCTCTGATCAATCGACCTGGCCAATGCTCAAGCGATTATTTGAACACTTGGAAGCCAATGCTGACCACTATGGGCAAGTTCCCAAGTTTGCACTTGAAATGGAGCAAGTAGAAGATCTCGATGGCGAAGAAGCACCAGACTCACTTGATTCTGAACCACTGCAAGAGGAGGAACCAGAAGAGGAACAAAATGAGCTGTTCGGTGCGGCTTATGAAGGTATGACCTACCACGACAGTACCGATGATGGGGTCGAAGGTGAAATCTACGACACGGATCAAACCCTCTATCGATTTCTAATTGAAGAGTCCCAGCGGCTCACAGTTCATCTGGAATTTTTCAACTGCCTGGCACAGTTGTGGAAGACGACCGCTCTGATCCTGGTGCAAACGACACCAGAAAAAGACCCTGCTGGCATCACCGTAGCGGAGCAACAGCGGGCGGCAATAGCCGGCTGGATTCAACAGATTCAGCAATATCTTGATGATTTAGAACAACTGCTCCGTTCCATCCAAGGTTTTCCAGTTTGGACTGTTTTTAGCGATCAGACCTCGATGCAAGAATATGATCGGGACCGCATGATGAAGGATACACTGCTCGAACGCATCATTGAAACCTGCGTGGAAATGTCAGATGCCGAACGACTGCTACAAGCTGCCCAGCATTGTCTGAGCGAGAGTCCAAAGCCAGTCGAAACTGCACCTGATGCCTTATCCGATCAAACTTCAACCGAGCCTGGCAATCACCTGTTTCAATCCATTGACCAGGCGAAAGTTGTTCCCTTGATGGCTGCCCTGTTCGCTGGCCAGCGTGATCGCGTCCGTAATCTATGGGAGGGATTTATTGATCCCCTTAAAGACGAACCATTACTCTATGTCCCCATCGCCAAGGGAGGCGAACCAGCCACCATTGTTGCCATCCGTTCCCGCCAACGGATGCTCCAAGACCTGTTAACCTGGTTACCGAGACTTGGCCTACTCTCAGAAACTCGAGAACTTATTGAATTAGCCCGGGCTGCCGAAAGGAATGAGCCTATTCTCCAGGGTGCTGTAACTGAATTTGATGAGTTGTTTACGATTGGTTATCGAGCGATCGTGAATAGCCTGATCACCTCCTCTGAAAGCTGGTTCGTCGATGAAAATCTGTCCAACGAAGTTGACCCCAGTTCGGAATCGACATCAGCTGCCGATGTTACCATCAACGAAGACCAGTTGGTCAGTTGTTTAGAGAAACTGACAGAAATCCTTCTGGAAAGCTGGCTGGCCCACAGCCGAACCTTACGACTCTCCGTCCTGGAAAAAGTCCATGGCGAGACTAGTTGGAGTCGCCTTGTTGAATTCATCGAGACCTACGGTGCTGAGTTGTTCACCCAACAGTTTCTTGCCCTGGGAAATATCAGGGGAATTCTGCACCAAGGAATTGATCCCTGGCTAACCAACTTGCAAGAACGCAATACGGGCGACGTACAGTTCCAATTATTCGATGACCTCGATCGTGATATTTCCCGTCAGACAGTCACAAAACATTTGGGGTTGATCCTGGAGGCAATCGTCGA
>CAZXJC010000843.1:0-4140 GCA_964640885.1 uncultured Pirellulaceae bacterium
GACGACCGGCAATGCTTCCGCCCTGGCGAACCAACGAAGTCGTTTCATCGAGGATCAGGAGCGTCACCAACTGCGAGACTACTTACAGAAGCGTCTGGGAGAACGGCTCGAGAACCTGAAACAGAATCCGAACAGCCCGAAGTTTGCCAGTCTCTTCGCGCTGGACCGCCAGGGAACCATCCTGGCCGTCGCCTATGATCAAGCAGTTGCCACCCGCAGTGTTGGTAAAAACTACTGCTTTCGTACTTATTTTCACGGTGGCAATAAGGATAAGCCTCGTAACGTGCGAACCCCGGAAATTGAACCAATCAGTCAGACTCACCTGTCCGCAGTCTTTCAGAGTACGACCACACAGATGTGGAAAGTGGCTGTTTCAACACCCATTTATCGCCAGGAACAAGGAAGCCGCACGGTGGTTGGCGTTATCGCCTTGACCGTCAATTTGGGCGATTTCGCTTACCTGAGAAATCAAAACCGCCAAAATCACTTTGCCGTGCTGATCGACGGACGACCGGGAATCCTGCAAGGGACTATCCTGCAACACCCGGCTTTTGATGAGGAACTCGATCAATCACTCGAGGGCGACCAGAAGACCTTTCAACTCAACTCAACACAACTCGGACAACTCCAGTCTCAAACTCACCAGCTGTACCAGGATCCGGTCAGCCAGTCCACACAGGGAGAAGCGTACCAGGGCGATTGGATTGCCGCCATTGAGCCGGTCCGCTTGCCAGACGAACCACAGTTTCCAGCAAAAGCTGAGACCACACCAAGAAAACTCATGGTCGTCGTGCAAGAAAGTGAATCGATCGCCACCGCTCCGGTGACCCGACTAGCCACGCAATTGCTGGCGGAAGGAATCCTGGCTCTCGTCGTGCTGAGCCTCGTTACCGGCGGACTGTGGTTCTTTGTGATTCGCTCCACGGGAGATCCAAATGGCACTGCAGATGACCAGCCGGCCAGCCAGGACACGGCACCGGAAAGCCACGACCTGACAACGATGGCTGCCTCTTCCGATCCTCCGCCTGGCCGGTGATCGGTACGCTGCGTCAACCGTTGAGCAGGATCGGTCGAAGCACTTTTCCGTGCACATCCGTTAGTCGCCGTTCGATCCCATTGTGGTAGTAGCGCAGGCGCTCGTGATCCAGTCCCAGCAGATGCAACACCGTGGCATGCAGGTCATAGACCGTAGAAACTTGCTCGACGGCACGATGGCCAAAATCATCAGTTGCTCCGTAACTGAAAGGGGTCTTAACCCCGGCACCTGCCAGCCAGGATGTGAAACCGGCTGGGTTATGATCACGCCCACTGGCACCTTTTTGGAAAGTCGGCATGCGGCCAAATTCTGTACACCAGACGACCAGCGTGTCCTCTAGCAAACCTCGCTGTTTGAGATCGCTGAGTAAAGCAGCGGTCGGTTGATCAAAAACCGGTCCGTGCAACGAGTATTGCTTCTGCAACTGTTTGTGTCCGTCCCAGTTACTAACACCCTCTCCACCCGTCTGGTACGCGCCGTTGAATAGTTGCACGAAACGAACTCCTTTTTCAAGCAGGCGGCGCGCCAAGATGCAGTTACGCCCATAAGCCGCCTTCAAGGAATTCTCTGTGTCATCGGCTCCGTACATTTTCATAACGTGCTTCGGTTCCCCCGACAGATCGCTGACCTCTGGAACACTCAGTTGCATACGGGCCGCCAGTTCATAGCTGGAAATCCGGGCAGACAATTGCGAATCACCAGGGAAACGCTTGAGATGTCGATCATTCAGACGCTTCAGAAAATCACGTGTAGCCCGATCTGTCTGTCGATTGACTCCGCCGGGAATTGCCAAGTTTCGAATCGGTTTAGCTGCATTGAAATCGGTGCCCTGGAAAGCTGCCGGCAAGAACCCTGGCCCCCAGTTATTGACACTCGACTGCGGTGTGCCTCGCGGGTCCGGAATTGCAACATAAGCTGGCAATTCCTGATTCGATGTTCCCAACGCATAGGTAACCCAGGCACCCATGCTGGGAAAACCGTCGAGCGTAAATCCGGTCGACATATAATTCTCTGCAGGGCCATGGGTGTTGGTCTTGCTGGTCAGTGAATGCACAAAACACATCTCGTCCGCTAACTCACCCAACTGCGGCACCAGTTCGGAGATCATCTTGCCACTTTTACCACGCGGCTTGAATTTCCAGGGACTCTGCGTAATCGCGCCCTGCTCCCCTTGAAAAGTAATCAACTTGTCCCCACCAGGTAACGGCTTACCGTGCTGCCGGATCAACTCAGGCTTATAATCGAATGTATCGAGATGGCTGCACGCGCCAGAACAAAAGATAACGAGCACGTTCTTGGCAGCGGCTGGGAAATGAGTACCCCGTGGCGCATGCGGACGTGCCGGATCGATCTTGGGAACCACCATTGGCTTCCTTGCTGGATCAGGTCGCGTCGGCTCCTCCCCCAACAAGCCATCCTTGTCAAGCAAATGAGCGAGGGCAATGCTACTCAATCCTAATCCCAGGTCGCCAAGAAAACTTCGGCGATGGAGCAAGTGATAGCCGGTCATTGGCTGGTGATTGGACATGATTGTCCCTTGTGAAAACATGCAAAAAAACTAGGGATCGCTTGTTAGGGGATCAGGATAAACTCGTTGGTATTACTCAAGGCACGACAAAACGCTGCCAGCCCATGCTGACGAACGAAAGCAACAGAATCGGTCGACTCAAGCTCCGTGGGTTCCCGACCGAAACAATGAAGAAACGCCTGCTTGACCTGTTGCGGCACATCCCGGGCCGCTTCATGTTCCAGTCGCTTCGCAAACATTTCCGCCTGCTGCAGAACAAATTTACTGTTGAACAGGTTCAACGCCTGTAGTGGTGTCGTCGAGCGACTCCGCTTGGGCATCACCTGGTTACCATCCGGACAATCAAATAATCCAAATACGGAATCCAGTTCTTGGCGCACCTTTGTCATATAGATCATTCGCCGCCAGTCTGCTGGCCCATAGCTTGTCTTTGGGAAGTAATGCCTGACATTTTCTGGTTGCACTTCAAAGCCACTGAATCCTGGCCCTCCCATCGATGGATCTAACGAACCCGCCACAAACAGCAGAGAGTCACGAATAGCCTCGGCTTCCAACCGCCTGGGTGGGAACCGCCATAGCCATCGACAATCCGCATCAACCCGAACGGCTTCCACCCGCGGCGCGCTGCTCTGGCAAAAAGTCTCCGACGTCAAAACAACTCGCTGCATCTTTTTCATAGACCACCCCTGGTCCATGAATTCACTTGCTAGCCAATCAAGCAGACGAGGGTGCGATGGCTGTGCTCCATTCGCCCCAAAATCACTAGGAGTAGCTACCAACCCCGCACCAAATTGATAATGCCAGAGCCGGTTGACCAGCACGCGAGCAGCTAACGGGTTATCCGACCCTGCAATCCAATCGGCAAACTTGATGCGCCGCTGTTGCTCCACGGCATCACGGGACAACGAAAGCCGGCCAAAGAATTCAACGGTATCTGGATTCACCTGTTCACGCTTGGCTAGTGGTTCCCCGCGGTAAAGTCGATGCGTTGGCCCCGGCTGTTTAAACCGCCCCGCATAAGCCATAACGGGTTTTTGAAGCTTCGCAAGCCGCCGTTGTGCGGCCTGCAAAGAAGCCAGCGTTTGCTTGCCGCGCTGCACCTGCTGCACAGGAAGATGATCAAACTGGTATTCCACTGCCGTAGCAGAAGGAACATTCAACGGCAAACGATCTTTTCCGGTTGCTACCGTGACCCACTTGTCAGCTTCCACCGAGACTTCAATCTTGTAACGGGTCGCCAACCGATCCCGATACTTTAACTCGCGGTCACGTCCCCATTCGATCCGATCGATTAAAACAGTCTCTGGAAAATCGATCTGCACCCAACCTTTCCCAGGCTCGTTTGAGATCCAGCTGTAACGATTCCCATAGCGTCCGTCGTTGATATGCTTAAGTTGATGTATCTCGTGTCCCGGCAAGGTGCTTGAACAACTGGCCGTTGCACCCTGGCTCGCCAAGGCTACATTCTTATCACCCGACCAGACCTCCAACTCATCAATACAAGGCTCACTGCGACTCGTCTCCAAAATCGTAAACCGAATACGCCGTGCTAGGCGTGGGCTGATTTTCTCCACGT
>CAZXJC010000844.1:0-9360 GCA_964640885.1 uncultured Pirellulaceae bacterium
AGAAAAAGAAATCGTACCGCACCTACTTCCGCAAATCCTACGGGAAAGGGCGGGTCGACTACCCGGTGATTCCGACGGCTGAGGTCGAAGACTTTGACAAGCTGGTCCTGCGGTCGAATTCTAACGACCGCGCACCCCACGGGTCCAACATCCGCGATCAGGTTATCCGGGACGTTCACAGGGACATGGGATCGCTGGCGGCAGACGGCTGGTGGTACGTATTGCTGATCAATTCCAAGAGCCGCGGCATTTACAATGTGACGGAACGAATGGACGAGGAGTTTTTTGCTTCGCACCTGGGCCCAGGAGAGTACGATGTCATCAAGACGGGTGAGACACTACTGAGCGGAACTAAGGAGGGCTGGAACGAGTTAAGGAATTTTGTTCGCTCAACAAGCTTCTCTGACGACACCAATTTCGAAGAACTCGCCCGGCGAGTCGATATCAAAGAATTCACTTCATACGTTATCGTTAATCTCTGTCTGCAAAACTTTGACTGGCCCGGCAACAACTGGTATGGGGCCCGACGGGTCCCGGACGGGAAGTGGATTTTTCTTTGCTGGGATAGCGAGTGGGGATTGGGGTATCGCCACTCTGGTGTGGATGCTCACCTCTACGGCACACACACTGATCCCTACGGTTTCATGGACAGCGGAGGTGGAGCGAACAACGGCCTGATCAGCACGTTGTTCCGCGCAATGCTTGAAAACCCAGGCTATCGTCAATATTACCAGCAGCAAGTCCGCGAACACTTACAAGGCGCACTGACAACTGAGAACATCATGCGGCACGTTCACCGCCACCGTGACGCGATCGCCACCGAGATGAAGCATGAGTTTGAAACCAGGAACTACAACTTGGAGCAGTGGAATCGACAGCTTGCTCAAATCGAACTTTTTGCAAACTATGCTCCCAAGACATTCCTGACAAACACCGAGGAATACTTCTCATCCAGAGCGGTCCCCAGTGGTAACAATCGCCTGGCGTTTACCGAAGCAGAGGACGGAAGCCGTCAAGTAGTTTATCGCACAGAGAAGGGCCAACTGCATGAACTGGTTTCCTCCGCCGATGCCAACACCGTGACCAATACGATCGTTTCTCTTCCGCCAAACGTTCCTCCGGCAGCTGGTCGGCCAAGTGTCTACACACGGGCAGCAGGTGAACGACATCTGCTCTACCGAGGAGAGGATGGTCATCTTCACGATTTATTAATGCCGGCCGCCGGCGCAAAAGACGCTGCCTGGCAGCACACGAACTTGACAGAACTGCTGGCACAACCAGTAGCCCGCTGCGATCCCTCAGTAACCGTGGTCGATGGCGTACCACACATCGTTTACGTGGACCAGGATTCCATGACGCATGAGCTCTGGTATGACGAAGCGTGGCATCACCATCCCTTGCCGTTTATACCGCGACCTGCCAGCGACGTTGTCATCACAAGCTCACCGGGTGCATTACATGTCAACTACCGGACGATTTTTGGTGTCCCCTGTGAACAGACTCTTTCCAAGGAAGCAGCTGCCAATGGCCAACGCAGCTGGTCGCACCGGATCTACCATCGATTACCAGCAAAGGGGCAGCCGCTCGGAGTTAACGTCGGCGGCAGAAGGCGCCTTATTTACCAGGTAGCTGAAAAGTGGCCCATTTATGAACCGTTTGTCTTTCGCTGGCATGCGAGGCGAGAACCCGGTTATCAAAAATACGAGAGCGGACGGAACCGGCTCGTGCAAGTTTGGCGTAGCGGCAAACGTTACCACGAAATACAAACCATCGGCGAGCTTCTACCGTCAGTCGTCGGGAATCCGTCCCTGCTCCATGATGCCGAGCGCAAACGGCAGTACCTGGTTTACTGCAACGCCGAAGGTCATCTGCTGGAGGCGACTTTCCGGCAGGGTTCCTGGAAAGTGATCAATATTACTGAGCTCGCCTGGGCACCGCCGTCGAGCGGCGAGCCGAGCGGACTTATTTCTGCTGTGAACGGGGCCCGTTACTACGTCTTCCGTGGTCGTGATGGAAACCTGCACGAGGTTCGCTTCGACAGCAATTGGAATCACCATCTGCTTGACTCTGGGAGCGAGTGATGTCCCGCATCCTGATTTTTTCCTGTAAACAGGAAGTCTCTTCGTTCAATCCTGTCCCCAGCACGATCGAGGATTTCATGATTGCCCGGGGCCAACCCTGGCTGGACCACCATCGACCTATTGATAATGAAATTGGTGGGGCACTCTCGGTCTTCGAAGCAGAGGAAGGAATTGAACTGATCCCCGCGATGGGAGCTGAAGCCATTACTTCCGGCGGTACGCTGCGAGATTCGGATTGGCAGGAACTCTCGAGCGAACTACTTCAGTCCATCCGGGACAACGCGCAGATCGACGCAGCTTACTTTTGTCTGCACGGAGCCATGTCCGCGGAAAGAGAGTCCGACCCGGAAGGCTACCTGCTACAGGAAGCTCGGCAGATCCTCGGACCAGACGTACCACTGGTGGTCTCACTCGACCTCCATGGCATTCTCACCGATCGCATGATCGCCAACAGCGATGCCATCGTGCTCTACCACACCTATCCACATATCGACATGGGTTCAACCGGTAAACGTGCTGCCCACCTGTTACTGCAAATTCTTCGTGGCGAGGTAAAGCCAGTCACAGCTCGGGTTAAAATACCGGCTCTTGTCCGGGGCGATGAACTGATCACAGCATCTGGTCTTTTTGGCAAGTGTATTGATCTGTGCCAGCAAATTGAATCCTCCGACCAGGGACTGGCTGCTGGCATGATGATTGGTAATCCTTTTACTGATGTTCCGGATCTAAGAAGCAATAGCCTGGTCGTAACGGATGGGAATGCCCAAAAGGCTGGCGAATTGGCTCGGGAGTTGGCCGAGTTATTCTGGCAACATCATGAACAGATGCAGGTACCACTGGTTCCCCTGGCCGAAGCTGTACGACAAGCCGGTGAGGCAAGCGGGACGGTGATCATGACCGATGCCGCAGATGCCACCAGTTCAGGTGCTTCCGGAGACAGTAATGCGATCGCCACTGCATTTCTGTCAGCAGGCTACACCGGTACGATCCTGACACCTGTCGTCGACGCACCGGCCGTCCAAGCTTCGCTGGCGGCTGGTATCGGTGGAACTGTCAACCTCACGGTTGGCGGCAACCAGGACCCTGGACGATTCACACCACTACCTGTGGTGGGCACTGTCCGCATGCTCTCTGATGGCAACTTTCACAGTGAGACATTTGGGCATCACTGGCAAGCAGGCCCCTCAGCAGTGATCGAGGCCGGCCAAGTAACCTGGATGGTCACGAGCCGGCCTGTGAGCCTGTTTGATCGTTCACTCTTCCATGCTCATGGTCTCGATCCGAAACGATTTGATGCGGTGGTCGTGAAATCGCCGCACTGCGAGCCGCACATGTTCGCTGACTGGTGTGGCTTGCTGCTCAACGTGGATGCTCCTGGCGCCACCAGCGCCAACCTGCAGAGCCTGGGACATACGAAGACTTCACGACCCATCTTTCCACTCGACGAACAGGTCCGATTAGAACCTGCGGTCGAGATTTACGGCAATGACTAACCGAGACCTCTCGAAGTCAATGACCAAGCAACTCAGAATCCCGTGAAACATGGTTCCATTCACAATCAACCGTGGTACGATTCCTGAGTCGGTACCAAATCATCTTCAATGTACTTGCTCGGAATAAATCTCATGACCAAATCACGCTCAACGCGCCGTGTTTTCCTGCAATCGACTGCCGCAGCTACCATGCTCGCTTCCGGCGCCGCACCTGCCATCCTGGGTGCCACCGACAAGACGGGTGCCAAGCCCAAGGTGGTCGGCCCGGAGGGGCACCGTTACGAAGTTCACCACGATTACATGCAGGTGCCAGATCACATCAAGTGGCAGGACACCCATGGTGTCGCGGTCGACGCCGAGGGACTGATCTACGTCAAGCATCGGACCAAGACAGCTGAGGTGATGGATTCGATCGTCGTCTTTGACGCCAAGGGAAAATTCGTGCGTTCCTTTGGCAAGGAATATCACGGCGGTGGCCACGGGATTGATATCCGCCGCGACGGGGGCGAAGAATTTCTCTACCTCTGCGACAACAAGGGCTACATTGCTAAGAAAACTCTCAAAGGAGAGACCGTCTGGCAGCAGACAGCTCCTAAGGTCGATGTTTACAAAGGGGCCAGGCCTTACGTCGTCAAAACACCCGGCAAGTACGGCAAAGGAACCAAGTTCAGTCCGACCAACATCGCCTTCGCACCTGATGGTGGATTCTGGGTCGGAGATGGTTACGGTTCCCACTACGTCATCCGCTATGACAAGAATGCCAAGGCGATTGGCTATTTCGGTGGACTGGGATCGAAGCAGGGGCAATTCGAAACGCCGCATGGCCTCTGGTGGGATGACCGTCCTGGACGGAAGCCCGGACTAGTGGTTTGCGATCGTGCCAATGCCCGTCTGCAGTATTTCGACGTAGACGGAAAATACACGGGCAGTGTTCCGGACGTACTCTTCCCCGCTGACATCGACACTCGCGGAGAAATCATGGTCGTTCCCGATCTTCACGCTCGCATTACCCTGCTGGACAAGAACAACGACGTGATTGCCCACCTGGGGGATGACCCGGACTGGCGCAAAGAGGTGCTGGGAGATAATTTCTCCATGCGTCGGCAACCGGTCCGCTGGCAGAACGGGCGTTTCATTCATCCGCATGATGCCTGCTTTGACCATCACGGAAACCTGTATGTCGCCGAGTGGGTGGCGATTGGCCGAATCAACTTCCTCCGCCACGTCGGCTAGAGAAGCAAAACCAGGTATCAGGTTCCACAACGTGAAGTTCATGACCAGCACTATCGTCAGCCTGATCGCAGTCCTGCTGCTGGCGGCTGCTCCCGCCACGGGTGAGGAGGGGGCAACCGAAACTGGCAGTAAGGGTCCAATGCTTGGCGATCCCCATCGATCGGACAATTCTTATACCCTGGTCTGGCAGGATGAGTTTTCTGGAACCAAGCTGGATCGAAAAAAGTGGCAGGCTGTCGACGATACTCGGACCGGTAAGTACGGACACGGAAATGGCGAATCACAAGTCTACCGTGACCGGGAAGGAGATACGTTCCAAGTCGGCAACGGAGTCCTAAGTATCACGGCCCACCATGTCCCTGGCAAAAAATACCCCCTGCGAAACAAGTATGACGGTCCAATTAAAAACCACGTTGCAAACCTCGACTTTACTTCGGCAAAACTGACCACGGAAAACCAGGCCACATTCACCTACGGAATCTTTGAGGCACGAATCAAGAATCCAACCAATGCCTCAGGCCAAACGACAGCGATTCCCAGTTGGCCAGCATTCTGGCTATTACCATCGGCCAAGACTGCACCGTTTTCCGGCTACTGGGATAAAGCAGCCGCTGACCGGAAGCTCGAGTCAGCTCATAGCACTTGGCCCTACAGTGGTGAGATTGACATCATGGAAATGTCAGGACGTGCCACCAAGCTCTACCATGGTGGCGCTGTCTACCACACCAGCCCGCGCAACTGGACGGTTGGCCACATCGGCTGGTACTCACACTACCGGCGCTATGACGGCAAGATTGATCCGAAGCAGTGGATTGCCGACCAAAAGCTGGCTGCGGACCTCAAGGCAGGCCCCGGAGAACAATCCTATGTCTCCGGCTACCATGTTTACGGTTGCAAGTGGACCCGCAACCGGATCATCTTCACGTTCGACGGCAAGGCTTGGGGACCGGGACTAGACCTTACTAAGCGAGCCAAGTTCGGTGGGAAAAAAATGTACCAGGGGTATCCATTCTACGTGATCCTCAACCAGGCGATCGGGGGCAACTATTTTGGCGTCTGGGGACCAAACGCTCCTGGCCCGGACAAGCGAGGCAAGAACGAGCTCTACGACACCACGCTTTTCCCCCAGACGATGAAGGTGGACTGGGTGCGCATCTACCAACAGAAATAAAAACCACTAACCAGAAAAACGTGAAATCATGCGAAAGATCGTCACTTGCTCCGCCTTGATCATCAGCTGCGTGATCCTGGCGCCGGTCAGTGCGCAGTCGCTCAAGCTGAAGATCGAGCAGATCACCGCCGGCAGCAAGCACCATATATTCGGTTACATCGGCCAGTGTCAGACAATCCCCTGGAATGCCACCGACCGCTACATCCTGGCGATGGAGATCGAGCATATCGATCGCCTGCCCCGGCCCGCAGAGGCGGCGACCATCATCCTCATCGACACCGAGAATGACAACAAGATCATCCGGCTCGACAAGACACATGCCTGGAACCCACAGCAGGGGACCATGTTCTACTGGAACCCACAGGCTGCCAAAACGCAATTCTTCTTCAACGACCGTGACGTGAAGACCGGCAAGGTCTTTACCGTCCTCTACGACATTGAAAAACGAGCTCGGATCCGCGAATACCGTGACGATAAAGCACCCATCGGTAATGGCGGGGTGGCCCAAAAGGGCGGAGCATTCCTGGGGCTGAACTACGGGCGGCTGGCACGACTGCGGCTGGTGACCGGTTATCCAGAGGCGCTCGACTGGTCCAAGGCAGAGAACGCCCCGGCTAACGATGGGATCTTCGTCGTCGATACAAAAACAGGAACGCGACGACTACTGGTCTCCTACAGACAACTAGCGGAAAAGCTGAAAGCACATTATCCCGATATCGAGCAAATCCCTCTCTTCATCAACCACACGCTCTGGAATCGCACCGGTGATCGAGTTTACTTTTTCGCGCGAGGAAACTGGGGCCGGGAAAGAAAAGGAGGAAAGATCAACACACCCTTCTCGATCCACGCCGACGGCACTGGACTGACCCTGCACGAGACGCATATTGGTGGCCACCCCGAGTGGGCTGAAGGTCATCTGTTGATCGGTCGGCAAGGGAAGAACCAGGTCCTTTATGATGTCGACAAGAGAAAGGTAGTCGGTAAGCTCGGTACGCCTGACATCTTTCCCAATCCGGAAGGTGACATTTCTCTCTCCCCGGACGGCAAGTGGTTCGTGAATGGTTACAAGAAAAAAGATGAGAACCGGTTCGTCCTCTATCGTCGCAGCGACGGTCTCCATGGGCGCAGCCCGGGAATCGACAAGGGATCGTATTCAGGTGACATTCGCATCGATCCGGCACCCCGCTGGAACCGGGCCAGCAATGCGATCGTGGTACCAGGGATAGCCAAGAACAAAACTCGCCAGATGTTTATCATCCGGGTCACAGTACCCTAGGAACACTAGCCCGCTGGCACCGCTTGAGGGGTCTTGTTTCACCTAGAAAAATGGCCTCTCAAGAACTACAATGGCAACTGTAGAATATCCGTCAGGCTGTAAACCTGGACACGCGTTATATCCCTTCCGGTCGCGTGGCAGCCTTCTGTTAATTGACGGGGAGAATACCTGATGAAGACGTGGATTTTTCTTCTTTCACTGCTGCTGACAGGGGTCGCCCAGTCGGCAGACAAGCCGCCAGCGGTGATAGCGCTGTTCCAGCAGAGCTGTGTCAAATGCCACGGCAAAAGTGGCAAGGCCAAGGGAGAAACAAACCTGCACAAGATTCAGACGGCAACTGATTTAACTGCGGACCTGGAACAACTGCAAACGATCATCGAAGTGCTGGATGCCGGCGAGATGCCCCCGGAAAAAGAGCCAGCTCTGGCATCGGGAGTTCGTACGGCAACGGTAAAGGAATTACGTCAGCTACTTCGCACGGCAACATTGGCCGAAGGTTTCGCCCCCACGCCGATCCGTCGCATGAACCGTTTTCAATACAGTAATGCTGTCCAGGACCTGTTTGAGTTGAAGGTCCTGGTATTTCCTCTGCCCGAACGGATGATGCGTGACCGCTCCAACTATTTCCAGAAAGCTCTGAACGCTGCTGACAGCAAGATGCCGAAGTCGATTACGGTGAGCAGCCGAATGCTGGGAAAATCGGCACTGATCGAGCCACGACTGGCCGGCGTGGGTCCCTTTCCCCAAGATTTGCGCGCTGAAAACGGCTTCGACAATCGCGGGGACCATCTTTCCCTTTCACCGATCCTGATGGAAGCTTTTTTTCAGCTCAGCCGACGAATCGTCCAGAGTCCTAATTTCGATGGACGCACGGTCGGAATCTGGAAAACATTTTTCGTACAGCCCCCGGCTAATGTGGATCTAAACGAAGAGGTGCGCAACCGTCTCCGCAAGTTTCTGACAAAGGCTTTCCGCCAACCCCTCAAAGACGACTTACTGGAACGCTACGTAGGCTACGTCACCAGCCGCATTGAATCTGGCATGCCGTTCACAGACGCCATGAAAGAAGTGGCTTCAGCTACGCTGGCATCACCACGATTCCTTTACCTGTACGACAAGCCTGATTCCGCCAACGGAACAGCAGCATTGAACGGTTACAATCTCGCCTCACGGCTATCTTTCTTCCTGTGGGGCAGCATTCCTGATGAGGAGCTGCTGCGTGTGGCAGCAAGCGGTAAGCTGGCTGAATCAAAGGTGTTGGCCAAACAGGTTGATCGCATGCTGGGCGACAAGAAACTCAAGCGGTTCTGTGACAGCTTTCCCTCGCAATGGCTTCAGTTGGACCGCATTGTTTCCTCCGTACCTGACGAAAAGACCTATGCTGATTTTTATTATGCCGCGCCGAATTATCGCACCAGCATGGACATGATGATGGAACCACTGCTGTTGTTTGAGACCGTACTGATCGAGAACCGATCGATCGTTGAATTCATCGATTCCAACTATGCCTATCGTTCCGCCCGCCTCCGCAATTGGTACGGCGACAAGGTCGAGGGAAAACTCGGCGGACCGGTCTCAATGCAATTCAGTCGGCAGCCGGTAACTGATCGTCGACAGGGTGGTATGATTACCACCGCGGCAGTGATGACCATGACTTCCAGTCCAGATGAAACTAAGCCCATCACTCGTGGAGCCTGGCTTGCCACTGTGATCTTTAATGCGCCACCTGATCCTCCGCCAGCCAACGTACCCCCACTGCAGGCTGCCGCCGAGGGTAAGGATGACAACAAGACCCTTCGCGAACGGTTTGCCGTCCACCGTGAAAACGCCACCTGTGCAGGCTGCCACGCCAGGCTCGATCCCCTGGGGTTTGCCTTGGAAAACTTTGATCCGGTTGGCCGTTGGCGCGATAAGTATGAGAACGGGCGTCAGGTAGATTCATCCGGTGTACTGTTCCGCAAACATAAATTCAGCAACGTGGTCGAATTTAAGGATGCCATTCTGGCTGAAAAAGATCGTTTCGCCCGCGCTTTTGCCGAACACATGTTATCATTTGCTTTAGGTCGCGAAGCAACGGCGGCCGACGCAACAGCCCTCGACCTGATC
>CAZXJC010000845.1:0-4173 GCA_964640885.1 uncultured Pirellulaceae bacterium
AGTTTTACCTGGGACATCCGGTGCCGCTATTGTGTGAAGAGAACGTCGAACAGCGGATTCGTAAGTCATTTGACTACGCATTTACAGATCGCAAGCCAACCCATGCAGGGTCGACTCCACAACTCGTGTTTGAACGGATTAGTACTGATCCATTTGAAGTGCTGGGGTTATCGGTTATTCCCATTCGACTTCGGCACGGACCCTACTTTGATGAACTGGGAGTTCGTTTTGGGAATGTGGATTACTGCACGGACAACTATGAGATCCCGCCAGAGAGCATGCTGATGCTAGAGGGTTTAGACGTGTTGATTCTTGATGCCTTGCGTCGTCGGCCTCACCAAACTCACTTTGGACTGGATGAGGCGGTGGCTGTGGCTGAGCAATTAAAACCGCGGCGAACCGTCTTGACGCATGTTTCGCATGACTTGGACTATGCAGCCACCAATGCGAGCTTACCAGCAACCATCGAATTGGCCTTCGACGGTATGCGCATTCCTTTGACATGATACCGACCTGGTACCAATGGTTCAGAAGCAGTCGACCGTATTCCTAGGGTTTTACTTGGGCGATCTTGTTCTTTCCTAATCCCTGCAAGTAGTCGACCGTCACGGCCAGCAATTCCTTGTTGTAGAACGTTAGCGGGAAAATCTTGCTGGCATCCTTGTTTTGTTCCAGTGCCCGTTTTTCGTCTTCCTTGTCAGCGTCGAACGATTCGCGTTGTTTGAAGAACTCTTTTTCGTTGAGCGTAACCTTTTCGCGGGCACGCTGTTCCTTGTATTTTCCAATATTCGTAGCCAGCTTATTGAAGTCCTCGGACTTGGCTCGCCTTTGGACAGAAAGCTTCCTGAGCTTCTCGATTGTCTTCTTGCCAGTCATCTGGAAATCATCATGCTCGACAGGTTTGACCTGGTTAAACTTAAGTGAGTAATCGAGGTCTTCTTCTCCCACGTCCATGTGATTACTGAAAGCGGGCAGTACGACATCGGCGAGTACACCACGGCGCTGCGTGCTATCTCCGTCGGGACGGTAAAACTGTTGCATCGTCAGCTTCAATGCACCCAGGTTAGGTGGATCGGAAATACCAAATAATTGGGAGCCCAGATCAAGGAGGCTTTGCACCGTGCCCTTTCCATGGGTTGCCGTGTCACCAACGATGATGCCACGATTATAGTCCTGGATCGCACCCGCCAGGATTTCACTGGCACTGGCACTGAACTTACTTGTTACGACCACCAGGGGACCCTTCCAGGTCATGCTGGAGTCCGTATCATCGTACTGCTGTACACGCGCGTTGGGGTCACGGACCTGGACCACGGGTCCACTGTTAATGAACAGGCCAGTCAAGTTGATGGCCTCGGTCAGGCTTCCACCACCATTTTGTGAAAGATCGAGTACGACGGCATCAATCCCTTTTTCGTCTTCGTTAAACTTGTCGAGGATCCGACGTACGTCACGTGTTGTACTCTTAAAGTCGGGGAGTCCTTTGCGTGCCCCTTCCATGTCCATGTAAAAACTTGGTAACACGATAACGCCGACGCGATAAGGGTTGCCATCCGCTTTCTTGCTGGTTTCCAAGACTTCACTGCGGGCTTCACTATCGGTCAGGGCAATTTTAGCACGAGTTATCTTGTAGACCTTGCGTTCATTGCTTCCCTTCGGTGTGACACCGAGCCTGACAATGGTTCCAGATTTGCCGCGAATCAGCTTGACGACATTCTGTAGTTTCATGTCGACCACGTCGACCATCTCACCCTCTTCGCCCTGTCCCACGCTGACGATGCGGTCTTCGGGCTTTAAGTCACCCTGCTTGTCTGCCGCACCACCGGGAATGATCTTGGTCACTCGGGTGAAACCGTCACTCATCTGTAACTGGGCACCGATTCCTTCCAGCTTGAGTCGCATTTGGATCTGGAAATTTTCCAGGGTGGGGGGAGAAAAATAAGTTGTGTGTGGATCAAAGCTGCTGGTAACACTGGTCAGGAACATCTCCAGCAAATCATCACCACTGGTTTGATGCAGTTGTTTCCCATAACTCGTGTAGCGTCGGGTTAAACGCTCCTGGGCTTTTTCACCTTCGACCTTCTCGCTTTTGAGTGAAAGCAAGTTGAACTTGATCCGCTTGCGCCAGCGTTCCCGGGCTTCCGCCGCATTCTTGGCGTACTGCATTTTTTCCGCTTTGCTGATCATGTACTCCTCGACGGTGAAGTCATGCTTCTCTTTGATCAGTTCCAGAGCTGTTTTTACGCGCTCGTCCACGCGTTCGAGATAGCGATTGTAGATGGTATAGGCGATTGACACGTCACCCTTTCTGATCATGTCGTCAATCTTGTCTCGCTGTTTCATGAATTCGTCGATGTCGGTTTGCAAGAAGTACAGCTTCAAGGGATCGATCGTCTTGAAAAATGTTTTTAGTGCACGACCGGAAATCTCGTCATCCATGGCGTGCTTGGATAAATGTTGTCGCTGAACCAGGGAACTGATCAGCAAGGTGACGCGACGATCCTTGGCCGTTGGCTTATCCAACTCTGCTGCGTGACTGCCCCAGAAACCAAAGGTGACAGCCGTAATCAGAACGGAAACCACCAACAGGGAACGAACACTTCGACTCGAAAGCCAACTGGAATGACGCATGAGATCCCCTTCATTTCGATCACATCAGACGATGTTATTGAACAACGTAAGTTCTCCATAACTAATGAGTTATCAATAATAGAGGAAAATATTAACAGGGACAAGCTCGGAGTTTGGTCTAGTTCGAGGTTTCGCCAGTAGGTGCCTTACAAGCCGACACGTGGGCCTCTTGTTAGCCGGTTTTCTAGTCCCCCTGGCAGTGCTTTCTGGTCACTGAGCGGACACTTCCGTACTCCCAGCGATGATCGTCCTGAAAGCAGCCGTTGAACAGTCATCCACAGCCTGTCGGGCACCGCTTTCGCCCTGTCCTTCGAGGGGTTACGATTGAACGTCAACTTGTGTGAGGGTTCTTTTTCTACAAGTAGTTCAATTTCTAACCTGATAAGGCTCCTGGTGAATTCCGTGAATAGTCAGCTGTACAGCTACCTCGTTATGACTGCGGGTGATCACTGTGGCCGGTATATCCTGCTCGAAGGTGACGACGATATTCAAATTGGAAGAGGATTGGACTGCGAGATTGTCTTAAATGATCCGCTAAGTTCTCGCGTGCACGCGGTTGTATATCGGCGCGACCAGGAATGGCGATTGCGTGATGCAGACAGTAGAAATGGTACGTTTGTTGATGGCAATCAAATAGACGATGTTGCCTTGCAGCATGATAGTAGCTTTCGGCTTGGTAGTTCAGAGTTTCAGTTTCAGCAGGGAACTGCCTTGCCTAGCGACGCGGGTTTGGGCCTCAAGACGCTTCTTCACCAGACACTCGTGCGCGATGTTGCAGTGCCACCAGCAGGTGATAGTGAGGACGTGTTACTGGGCTCATGGAGCACAGAACGAGTTGAAGACCTGTTGAATCTCTATCAACTGGCAGTTCGTTTGTGGGAAGTAGATGATCCGGATGATGTTGTTCGCATTGCCCTGGAACTACTGCACGACCAGACCCAGGCTTCGATTACCGGTTTCTTGTGGGTACACGATGATGGACAATTGAAGCCCAAGATGGTCATTCCCAGTGGAGCTGCTGAAACCGTGGGTTTGAGCGAGTCGTTGACCGACATGGTTTGCCGCCAGGGAAGGGCTGTCTGGATTAACAATGAAACGGGCCTTGATGAAGCGGCCAGTTTGACACAGTTTGCTGACGGGTTGTGTGTGCCGCTGATTTACCAGCAAACCACGTTGGGTGCAGTCCATCTGTATCGCAGCACCGGTCACTTCAAGGATCAGGATTTTGAGATGGTACTGGCTCTCTCAAGATTATTGTCAATTGCCTTGGCTCGCACCCGGCAGCAAACACGATTACAGGTCGATCACCAGCGCCTGGTGGCTAAGACAGCGGATGGCAACGAACTCATTGGTGAAAGCTTGCCGATGCAGGAACTCAAGTCTCGCATGGAGAAGATCGGACAGGCCACTGGTTGTGTTTTGATCCGGGGTGAAAGTGGTGCTGGCAAAGAACTAGTCGCCCGTGGTGTCCACCGCTGTAGTGCGCGAATGGATCGCCCCATGCTGGCTGTTAACTGCGCTGCGATCGCCCCCGATTTAATG
>CAZXJC010000846.1:0-2510 GCA_964640885.1 uncultured Pirellulaceae bacterium
ATGGTACAACCGATGAACTGGGTTTCTATGCCGTTGACAATCCGCACTACGTGACCGACATCCACGCCACAGTCTTACACCAGCTGGGCCTCGATTCGAACCAGTTGGAAATTCCTGGCCGTAAACGACTTGATGTCCACCATGGTCGACCGATCGACGCAATCATCAGCTGAGCGACCATGAAATGTCGCTTCCTAGGGCGGCGTTTGCAAGTTTGCTGGCAGGCCATCTCTAGCCTTTTCGGCAACAATCGAGGTGCACAACACATTGCTGGCGCGCAATCAGAGCGAATCTTTCCCGTCCACCACCGTCCGACTTGCACGGACTTTAGCAATGATCATGCTAACCACCGCAATTAGCAGGATTCCGCCAATGCTAAACCAGCGCTTCTGGAAAAACTCGCCGCCTTCAACTTCACTATCCCAATATCCTTTCAGACCCAGGACCAGGAAGATGACACCGGAGACAACATTCAAGAGCAACAACGATGTTGGCATCCGCAATGGCTTGGGCAAGAATCGCCAGTCCATCCACGGCATGATGAAACACAACAGGCCGCACGACAACACGCCGGTAAACAGGTTGGCGGGCGTCATCAACTTCAACAATATCCGACTGTCTCCAATCATCGAATTCGTAGAAACGAACGACCAGAGCAGTATTGCCGCGGCACCAATTCCCAACCATCCGACGGTGAAGGATTTCAGCCGGGCATTATGACGTTGAGCGAATTCGGGGTTCATGGCGCGGACAATCTCGCGACAGACGGTAACACCGATTTCAAATGTTCCGTAGGCAGTACCGAACATCGTTAGGTAGGCGCCCGCGATATACAACGGTTTAAGCAAAGGGTGAATTCCCGTGACAAATTTTGCCTGCATTTCGAGAAAATTGGCATCGGTCGGAATTTGATGCTCCGGCCCTAACACGATCACTCCCGAAGCCACAAACACGGCACTAAAAACGACGATCAGGGCGAAACTGACTGCGCAGTCGACCAGGGGTGCACGTACCCATTGCCGGGCTGGATGCTGAGGATCGCTGGCAATCTCATCGAGTTCCGCGACCGAAGCTTCGCCGACCCCGGCCCAGCCCCAATGTTTTTCCCGCAGCCACGACGTGTAGGCCAAGTAGTCGAAGCCCGCACCACCAATCACGCCAACATAGCGAGTTGTTTCAACCCATTCATTTTGATTGGCAATTTCTCGAATTGCCTTTTCCGGTGAGTTGGGAAGCCATTCGGGATATTGAAGCGACTGGGGGATAATCCCCCCCTTCAACAATTCCAGCCAATCAGGGTTGTACAAGAACAAGGTCACTACGGCACTGGCCATCATTGCGGCCACAATCGTCATCTGCACGCGCTCCAGCGCCTTGTATCCACCGGTGAACGACAACGTCACCACGGCGACCAGGAACGGCACTCCCCACAAATAGTCGATACCTCCATTGAATTTCTCCTGTGTCCCGGTCACCCACGAGGTAAAATTCCCCAGTATGCCGGGAAAGAACCCGGCCCACACGGGAGTCGTCACGGTGGCAATCAACAGCAGCATCAGCGGGAACCAGCCTCGCGGCCCGGGCAGGTCCATCATTCTTGCGTACGGATGAACTCCCGACAGCACCATGTGCCGGGACATGGCGAACACCAGCCCCCATTTCAAGATCGAAATTAGTACGAACAGGAAAAGAATCCGGTAGCCGAATAACGCGCCGCCTCGTGTCGAGAATATCAATTCACCCGAACCAAGGGTAATCGAGGCAATGATGGCGCCTGGTCCGAAAACCGTTAACCATGCCAGAGGATTCCGCGACAACAACGCTGAGGGCGGTGGCTTAACAGTTGCAGAAGTATCATTGGTTGACATGTCGTTTGCCCCGGGCCTGCCGACAACACTTCATTCTTTCTACAGCTTTATAGTTTTCGTGGCGATGCTAAGCCTGCACCGTTTTCATACCGCAAGGCCGGCCACAGCTTTATTCAACGCTGGCATTAGTTCATTTGCGAACAGCTCCATGCTCCGCAGCCAGCTATCCTTGTCATCCCAATCATAACTCATCAAGATTAGCGTCCCAAATGTACCGGTTTCTTCGATCAGCAACAGTAACCGGCGCAACACTTCGTCGACGTCGCCGGCGATTATCTGTTCTCCCATCATGAAATCGAGCTGGCATTCAGAATCGGGCATATTAGGATCTCGCTTGTACAGCTTGCGACCCAAGCCCTTGTCGAACAATCGGCCGATGTATTCGTAGTTTTGGCCGAGTGAGTTTGTGCGAGCGCGCTCGACAGCCTCTTTCGTCGTGTCAGCCAGGAAGATCGAACGCGCGACTTTCCAATCTGCACGGTTTGGCGTTTGGTCGGCTTCGAGCGCCGCCTTTTCATAGGTCTGCCACTGGTCGGCAACGACGTTACCGGTGATCAAGCAATGCGAGAACGGTTGATAAGCACGTTCTCCCGCGACCTTCATGGAGTAGGAATTCATGCTCATGGCAGGCATCGAGATCGG
>CAZXJC010000847.1:0-8689 GCA_964640885.1 uncultured Pirellulaceae bacterium
GGCCCAGGAGGTCCCCTCGCGGCAAGGAGTGCACTGGCCACAACTCTCATGGGCAAAAAACTGGCAGCTGTTGTGCAGGAAATCGATCATCGAAACCGTTTCGTCCATGACGACCACCGCCGCAGTCCCCCGGCCCAGGCAGTCGTACGTGCCGGGCCCCGCAAAGTCGAGTGGACAGTCGAATTCGTCGGCTCGCAACACGCCCATGCTGATCCCGCCGGGAATGGCAGCCTTGGCCTGGCGTTGACCGGTAATTCCACCGCCATGCTCTTCGATCAACTCGTTGACGGTGATTCCCAGGGGAGCTTCGTAACAACCGGGACGTTCGATGTGGCCGCTAAGGCAGTATAACTTGGGGCCATAACTGCCCAGGTCTCGCGGGTTGTCTGGATTTGCCGGTATACCCATCGATTTAAACCAGTCCGGTCCGTGCTGGCAGATGTGTTTGACACAAGCAACCGTTTCAATATTGTTGACTACCGTTGGTTTTCCAAAAACACCCGAGACCGCCGGGAAGGGGGGTTTGATTCGCGGCCAGGCACGTTTCCCCTCGAGGCTTTCAATTAAACCAGTTTCCTCGCCACAAATGTAAGCCGCGGCACCACGGTGAATGGTGACGTCCAGGGAATAACCACTGCCCAGGATATTCTCACCCAGGTATCCGGCCTCGTAACAGTCGTCAATTGCTTGTTGTAACCGTTCCAGCGACAAGGGGTATTCGTAGCGTAAGTAGCAATAGGCAGTCCGTGATTGGGTAGCAAAACAACTGAGTATCAAACCTTCCAAGACCTGGTGTGGATCTTGTTCCATCAGGATTCGGTTGTTGAAAGTGCCTGGCTCGCGTTCGTCGGCATTGAGGCAGAAGTAGATGGGACCCGGATGATCTTCCGGCAAAAAGGTCCATTTCAAGCCGGTCGGAAAACCTGCTCCACCTCGCCCTCGTAAATTGCTTGCCTTGACCAGTTCGATGACTTCAGCGGGTGTCGATTGTTTCAAGATGGTGCGCAGCGTCTGATATCCACCGTTGGCCTGGTAGCCAGCAATGGCGTGGTTTTCCGGATCTTCGATCCCCGCGAGTAATACCGGTTCGAAATCAGACACCGTTGGGTTGCTCCAGCGATTCTAGGAATTGGTCAACTTTTTCTTCGGTCAGGCATTTGTGTAATGTTTTGCCAGCCAGCATGCAGGGTGCAAATTCACAGGCACCAAGGCATTCGGCAAACTCGACGGTCAATTTTCCGTCCGGAGTTGTCCCTCCTGGTTCGACACCAGTTTGTGCACAGAGATGCTGGCGAATCTGGTCGGCACCGAGCAGGGCACAGCTGATACTGCGACAGACCCAGGCACGTGTTTCGCCGTGAGGTTCGTCTTGTTTGAAGAAACCGTAAAAGGAGAGCGTGTCCTGGATGTCGGCCGGCTTCAAATCCAGCAGCTCAGCAATTTCAACAACTGCTTGTAACGGGACATGGCGGAGGTGTTCGTTGACGATGTGCAAGGCTGGCAGCGTGACCGCTTGCCGAGACGGGTAGCGATCAAAATGCGACTTGATTTCATCGATCATCTCTGCGGTCAAGACGCGCTGGGGAGCGGTCTCCGCGGCAGATGATTTTTTGTTTTCGCTGTGATCAGACGATGTCATGGTAAGTAATGTTTCAAGTGTTAACGGTCCAGTTCGGCGGCAATGATGTTCAAGCTGCCCAGCACGGCCACGATGTCACTGAGCGTGTGACCGCGGATCAGGTCCGGGAACAGGGAAAAATGGATGAACGAGGGGGGGCGACACCGGGCCCGGTAGGCAATATTGCTTTCGTCTCCGACTACGTAGAATCCAAGTTCGCCATTGGGTGACTCGACGGCTGCATAAGTTTCCTCGCAAGGTACCGAAAAACCACGGTTGCTCATGATCAACTCAAAGTGAGTAATCGTGCCTTCGATTGTCTGGTAGACTTGCTCCTTGGTTGGCAGAGTGGTTCGTTCGTCAACACCGACATTGATCGGCCCGGCTGGGATATTGTCGATCAACTGGTCAAGAATTTTTAAGCTCTCCCGGATCTCGGCCATGCGGACCAGGTAGCGTGCAAAGCTGTCGCCGCTGCGGGCACAACAGACCTGGAAATCAAAGTCTTCGTAGCACAGATAAGGTTCATCCTTGCGCAAATCCCGGGTGATACCACTGGCTCGGGCAATCGGCCCAGTAGCACTGAAACTCATGGCATCTTCGCGGCTTAAAACACCCACTCCCTGCGTTCGATCCACGAAGATACGATTGCGGTTGAGCAGGCGTTCCATGTCGTCAAGCGTGCGTGGAAATGTCTTTAAAAACTCGCGAGTCTTTTCGATTACCAGTGGGGTGATGTCGTGGCTCAAACCCCCGGTGCGCGTGTAGCTGTTCGTGAAGCGAGCACCGCAGAGCGTTTCATAGATGTCGTAAATGCGTTCCCGCTGGTAGAAGGCGTAGAGAAAGAAAGTGAAGGCACCTACGTCCAGTCCCATGGCCCCCGTGCAAAGTAAATGGTCGCTGATGCGGGCCAGCTCCGAAACCAGTACGCGGATGTACTGGCAGCGGGGGGTCAATTCAATCTCCAACAGGTTTTCCACCGCGTGGTGCCAGGCCACGTTGTTGGCCATCGGTGAAATGTAGTTCATCCGATCAGTGACGGTGACGTATTGGTTGTAGTCCAGGTGCTCACCAATTTTTTCGAAACCTGAATGCAGGTAGCCAATGTCGGGCGTTGCCTTGACGACACGTTCCCCGTCGAGTTCCAGGATCAGGCGCAAGGTGGTGTGCGTGGCAGGATGCTGTGGACCAAAGTTCAGTGTCCACAGGTATTCCTGTTGATCAGTCGCCGTCGGGCTTGTTGTGGTTTCAGTTAATGGCATGACTTGTTCTGAATTTTTGCTGAGTTGGCTTTAGGCCTCTGAGCGTCGGATGACAGGGAAATTATGCCTCTCGCCAAACCCCTGCAGAGGGTAATCCTTGCGGAGCGGGTGCGTGGTGTATTCATCTGGTAGTAAGATCCGCCGCAAATCCGGATGCCCCTCGAAATGGATGCCAAACATGTCCCACACTTCTCGTTCCAGCCAGTTGGCGCCTTGCCACAAAGGAGTCAGGGAAGCTACCGTGGGAGTTGGTTCGTTAAGCATGACCCGCAAGGTGACCCGCAGTGACTCAGTGGTGTTAGCCAGTAAAATCACCAGCCCAAAGCGATCCGTGGCGCCCCGGTAATGCAGGTAGTCAACACAGGTAATGTCGACCAGTAAATCAAACGCGTGTTGATCTTGCAGGTGTCGAGCCACGTCCAGCAACTGACTGGCTGGTACCAGCAAACGCGTCTGATCGCGGAACTGGCTTGTCTCGATTTCGTTAAAGCGAGATTGCAGGTCAGTGGTAATCTCGTCAATTGTTGTCACTGGGAATCCTTCCACGACATAGGGTTTTCACGGCTGGCTGAAGAGTGAGTTTACGATTTGGACTGGGTTTCCCTGGGCGGGTTCATGATACGAGCGTTCGCTAACGATCCCAGGACTGGTAATTCGATCAGCGGTCGAGGTGTTTCCTGCCGTTTTGCCATGCTAAATTCGCGGCCAGTTAACGTTCCCTCCCCCTGGATCTTGTCCTGCAGGTCAATAACACCCTGGATCAACTGCTCCGGGCGCGGCGGACACCCCGGGATGTACATGTCGACCGGAATAAAACGGTCAATTCCCTGCACGACCGAGTAGGTGTCAAAGACGCCGCCGGTAGAAGCACAAGCACCCATCGAGATACACCACTTGGGTTCATGCATTTGTTGCCAGATTCGCTGCAGGACTGGTAACATCTTCATGACGACGCGACCAGCTACAATCATCAAGTCGCATTGCCGTGGACTGAAGCGAAAGACCTCGGCACCAAAACGGGCTAAATCGTGACGACTTGCTCCCGTGGCCATCAACTCAATGCCGCAACAGGCGGTTGCGAATGGCATCGGCCAGAGGCTGTTCTTACGACACCAACTGGCTAATTCGTCCAGTTTGCTTGTGACTACGTTGTCCGGTAATTCTAACGCCATCGAAATACCCCCTTACGCCAGACATAGAGGAGCCCCAGAGTGAGCAAAGCAATGAAAACCATCACCTCACTGAAAATTAACAATCGATCGACTGGAATATCGGGTGCCAGCAGTCCCTGCTGATGATTACGCGTTACTGCCCAGGGATAAAGGAAAAGCAGTTCCACATCGAACAGGAGAAAAACAATCGCAATCAGGTGAAAACGAATGTCGAAACGGCGCCGCGCACTGTGAATCGGGTCCATGCCACTTTCGTAGGGCATCTGTTTTACCGCGCCCTGCCGTCGAGGCCCGACTAGCGAACCAAGCAAAAGCATGCCCAGGCCAACAGTTGCCGCCGCCATGCCGACCACGATTAACGGTAACAGGCTCTCGGGAGCAACGCTCTGCATCGTCTCCATCGTCCCAACACCTTATATATTCAATTTTTACGGCCAGCCATACTTTGTGAAATAAAGCACAAACTAAGGCTCAAAAAAAACCCAGCCTGTCACGGGCGGGGAACCACTTCGTTAGGCCGTATCCTAATCTGGCACGCCGAATGGGTCAAGCGCCGAAGAATCAGATTCCCTTGGTCAGCCGGCAGGAGGGTGCTTCCCAGGCTCTCCCAGGATCGATAAAACTCTTTTAAGAGGCCAAGTTGTTATGTCAAATCCGTGCTGCCCTGACAGAGGATTGAGCCGACGATGAATCTCGATGTTGTACAAACATTACAGGACCTGGTTCGACTTCCCAGTGTTAATCCAATGGGTCGGGAGGTGCAGGGAGAGGAATACCTGGAACATCAGGTAACGGACTACCTCGAGCAGTGGTTCCAGGCGTTGGGGGTCCCTTGTTACCGACAACAACTCGAACCCAAGCGGGCCAACATCGTGGCTCGCCTCGACGGTGACGTTTCACCCGAAGAGGGTGGTTCAATCATCATGTTTGAAGCCCACCAGGATACGGTTCCTGTTGATGGCATGATTATTGATCCCTGGGATCCCGTAATCCGTGACGGTCGCGTGTGGGGACGCGGTTCCTGCGATATTAAAGGTGGCATGGCCTGCATGCTGATAGCTTTTGCCCGCCTGGCAGCTGAACGTCCCGCGGGCATGCCAACGATCGTGATGGCCTGTTCTGTAAACGAAGAGTTTGGGTTCACGGGTGCCGAGGACATGAATCGACTGTGGGCCGACGGGGACGAGAGGTGGTTACCAAAACCGCCGGATGCGGTTGTTGTTGCCGAGCCGACGTTGCTGGATGTCGTAGTGGCCCACAAGGGCGTTGCCCGTTGGCGCTGTCACACCCGAGGGCTCGCTGGCCACAGTGCTCAACCTGAAAAAGGTGAGAATGCCATCTACCGAATGGCTCAGATCCTCTCCGGCATCAGTCAGTATGCGAGCCAAACGGTGGCAACGCTGGGAGATCATCCCCTGGTGGGTCGGCCGACCGTAAGCGTAGGACGCATTAGCGGTGGGATCAGTATCAATACGGTGCCTGACCATTGCACGATTGAAATTGACCGGCGAGTGTTGCCCGCAGAAGATCCTGTTTCCGCCTGGCAACACCTGGTCGAAACGGTTACCCAGACCGTGGAAGAAAACGGTGCCGAGAACCCGCTGGCCGCAGGTTGGCTTGAGCACGAAGAACCGTTTTTGGCGAAACCGGGACTTTCCGACCAGGAGAATGGCCCCTTGGCTGCAGCGCTACAGCAGACCATTCAACAGGCAGGCCATGCCGGGAACTTGATTGGAGTACCCTACGGGACCGATGCTCCGGCTTTTGCAGGCCACGGAATTCCTGCCGTTGTCTTTGGACCCGGATGTATCGACCAGGCGCACACGATTGACGAGTGGGTGGCCATCGAACAACTCGAAGCGGCTACCGAGATCTACTACCAGTTTGGCAAACGCGGGTTAACCAACTGATCTCACGCGAACAATGCCAAGTCAGCCTGGATTAAAAAACGTCCAGTAGGAAATGGTGTCCGTAGTGGTAGCGACGACCTTCTGGATAGGCATTGTGCCACTGCTTGTTATAGACCGGGATACGCATTTCCGGTGGGTAGCGGTGATACAAGCTGGGGCCAGACCGATAGTACTCGTTCCCCCAGAAGTTCTGTGGGTAATAGACATACGGATAGTGATAGAATCGTTCCCAGTTCTGGGTACTTTGCGTACCACCCCAGACGCGTCCATAAGCTCGATATGGCGTCTGGGCTTCGGCCGTGGAGATACATTGGCTTAGAAAGCAAATCGCTAACAATAACCCGAGCAAACGACGGATCATCGGTTTCCCCCTCTCAAACATGTTTCACCTAACGATTCCAAGACCGACCAGGCAAACTGGTACGAGTATCTGGCATCTAAAGATACCCATCGGCGAGATACATCGTTCCGATTGAAAGAATATTCCGTAAAACCTGCATAAGAGGTACCCACCTGCGGGGCGGGTTTCGGAAAATAGGGGGTCTAGAGAGAATGTTCCGCTAAGCAGTCGGCAGACGGCCTTCGACAATCTCGCGCTCCCATTCATCCATTAACGGCCAGTCAACAGCACAGGTGCCGAAGTCGGCCATATGAAGATAACTTTCTAACCGTTGAATGGTTCGGTCCAGCAAATCGTTGTCCTTGCGGAAAATTGGACCGTGACTTGGTAGTAACCACTCGGCATCGCTGGAGCGGATACGGCGCAGTGAGCGGATAAAGTCGACCAGGTCACTGCCATGGTGGGCATCGATGGCTCCGACGCAACCATCCCGGTAGATGTTGTCACCACTAAATAACAGGTTTCCCAGCCGGAAAGATAACTGGCTGTCGGTATGGCCGGGTGTCCGCCAAACCTCTAACTTCAAGTCGCCGATTTCGATCGTATCACCATCGTCGATCAAGTTTTCCACCTTGACCGGCGGTAAATCCAGGTGAATGTCCTGGGCATCAATTTCTGCAAATGTTTGCAGTTTATCGCCCCGTTCTAGCAATTCCGCAGCGCCTCGATGCGCAGAGACCGAGGTTTGTAATAATTGCTTGGCTTGAGCAATACCCTGGATGTGATCTACATCCGCGTGGGTGGCAATGAGCGTTTGACACTGAGAAAGGGGGAAGTCCATTTGCCGAATAAGCTCAATTATTTCCTCGACGTGCTCATCATAGCCAATGTCAATCAGCACCCAGCTGTTATCAGAATAAATCAGGTATACGTTGCAACCGATTAAATGTCCGGCCTGAAAATTGATTTCGATGACGTTAGGAAAAATTGGTTTGCGTTCGAGCATAACCTTACTCACGTTAATTTGTAGATCGAAAAGAATTAGCCCGATTGTAGAAATGTTTGGGGTTGGTTTCAAGCTACCAAAATGACCTGGTTAGCTAAACTTGTTCTGCTAGGGCTCTTCTGGAACCTCAAGTAGAGCTGCCAGGCCTTCCCGAAACGACGGATACTGAAGTGATACGTCCAGTGTTTCTAGCAGCAGCTGATTTGAAATACGTTTGTCACTAGTGGCTCGCCTCGACTGATGGCTGTTCTTGTCAGGTGTGGAGAATTGTGGGCTGGGGGCTCCCAGCAAGCGGGCAATTTCCTGAAAATAGGCGCCTCGCAACACCGGTTGACCGTCAGAAACCAGTAGAACTGGTGGCAGCTCTGGACAGGCCTCGGCGGCCAGGATTATCTCGACCGCGTCTGCCACGTGAATCAGGTTCATGTATCCATTTTCGCTGGCCACCACGGGTTCACCCGCTTCAATGGCTGCTCGCCGCGGAATCCGGCCGGGCCCATAAATACCGGCCAGTCGCAGTACCACACTTCCGGCTCCCAGGGGATGACTGGCCAGCAGCGACTCGGCGGCCAGGCAGGCAGCACCTCCCGGTCGGGTTGGCTGGCAGGATGACGATTCATCAACCCAACTGCCGTCATCCTGTCCATAGACCCCGGTAGAGCTGATATAGATGATCTTGCCGCAAGCATCGGTCGCGCTCGCCAGGAAGTTATCCAACCCTCGAACATAGACCTCTTCGATCGAGTGGGAGGATGACCGGTCATAGCCGACAGCGTAGAGAACCGTATCACAAGCAGGAAAGGAGGGCAGCGATTCGGGACGAGTCAGGTCACCAACTAGCGTCTGCAAGCCGGACCTGGTCAGTTCGGTGGCCCGCTCGGGGGAACGGGTTAGAACGGTCACCTGGTCACCGGCTTGTAACCACTTTTGGGCCACCCGCTGGCCCAGGTATCCGCAACCAATGATCAGCTTTTGCAACTTCGTGTAACCTTCTGATTGAGAGCCATGCCTGGTTTCACGGAGGCCCCGAATAGCAGGGATGAAATCGATCGAGGTACTTCTCCAGGCAATCAAACGACACTACGATCACTCTAACCCGAACGACCGTGAAATCTTAACCGAATCGTAGAGAAAGTCGAGAAGTGTCACGGCATTTGCCATATCATGGTAAACTGGTAGTAGCAGTACTACGTAGATACCACATCGGTCAGATGACCTTGGTAGAGCAGAAACGAGCAGAGCCTGATGAATCGTCTTTTCACCACGTTTCCAAAGACCACAGTTAGATCTAGCACACTCAGCCGCAAGAACGTCTTCCATTGGAATCGACGGTTGCTGACTGGGCCCCTGGTCTTCTTGCTGTCGGCCACGATGCTGCTGG
>CAZXJC010000848.1:0-6036 GCA_964640885.1 uncultured Pirellulaceae bacterium
GTGCCAATGGCCCGCTCGAGCATTAGAAACAGAAAATACAGAGCGGCCGTTAGATCAGGCAGTAGTTCACAAACCAAGCAGTAAAAGTAAGTCCTCTCTAAATCGACACCAGGGCGTCGCTGGCAGCCTGCTGGACCGCCGGCTCCTGGTCATCCAAGCGTTCCACCAGCGCCGGAACAGCACTCACAGCGGCTGATCCAATCGACGTGAGAGCATGGGCAGCCCATTCCCGCACAAAGTCATCCTGGTCCGACAACGCCTCAGTCAACTGGAAAACGGCGGCTTCTGCCGCTGGCCCAATGAAACTGAGTGTCACCGCAGCCTTCTGCCGCACCCGGCAATCGGCATCCTGCAACGCCTCGGCCAGCGGCGGCACCGCATCCTCGATCACCACGCCACCCCGCTGAGCCAGGCCGTAAAGCAGGCCAGCCGCAAACTGGCGAACGTTGGGATGCTCGTGCTCCAGTGCCGCGATCACATCGTAAAAGACAGCCGGTCCGATCCGCGAAAGACTGACCGACAGCGCCCGGCAAACCTGGTAGCGGTCATCGGTCAGCGCTTCGATCTGCAGGGGCACGAACAGCGGGTCAATCTGGCCCAGCAACTGGCAGGCCTCCAGCCACTCTGCATCGCCGACCCGCGTGGCTGCGAGTTGCTCGATCGTATGATCTAAGAGGTCTCGGGCCGCTTGCTCAGCCTGCTGGGACTCTGAAACATGGAACGTCTGGGGCAATGAATGGGGCATTACTTATCTCCTGGGTAAAAACTGGCTACACTTAAATACCCGGCCGAAGGATTTTTCCCGGTGAAATTGGACCTGGAGAGGAAGAATGTGCCAAAAAACTTCCCGTCCGGGGGGGATCTGGCCCGTTTTCTTCTCCTCATCGCGCCTGAAACCGCCAGATAGGAACTGACCATGCGTTGCAGGATCCATCGTGGTTGCCATGAAATCGGCGGCAATTGTGTCGAAGTCGAGTCTGACGGTAAACGCATCGTGCTCGATATTGGGCAGCCACTCAAGAACGCCAAGAATGCCGAGATTCCCGACGTCAGTGGCTTCCGATCACCAGACGCGAGCCTGCTGGGCATCTTTATCTCGCATCCCCACCCGGATCACTATGGTCTTCTCGAAAAGGTAACCGAACCGGTACCGGTCTACATGGGACAGGCAGCTTACCGAATCATCGGCGTCAGTGCTTATTTCACGCTCCTGCCATCAGCCGGTGAAAAGGAACCAACTGCCTACGTGGCTGGAGAGCCCATTGAGATTGGACCGTTCACAATCACTCCCTTTCCCATTGATCACTCGGCCTACGACAGCTATTGCCTGTTGATCGAGGCCAATGGAAAACGGCTTCTCTATTCCGGTGACATTCGTGGGCACGGGAGGAATCCAGAGTTTTTCCAGGAACTCATCACCAACCCACCACCGGACATTGATGTGCTTATTTGCGAAGGGACTCAAATTGGCCGTAAAGAAATTGCTAACTTCGACTACCCAACTGAGTATTCCGTGGCAGATCGCATGTTGGAGATTTTCAACGAGACCGATGGTATGTGCCTGGCCTGGTGTTCGGGCCAAAACATCGACCGGCTGATCTCAATCTGGCAGGCAACTCAAAAGTCGAGCCGACAACAGGACTTGGACATGTATACCGCAGAGGACATCAAGGCGGCCCAGGATGATTCGTTACCGACACCCGGTAAGGATGGTGTCAAAGTCTACGTACCCTCCAGTCAAAGAAGCAAAATCATTCGAAACGATGATATACCTCGCTTGGATGCGTACTATTCTTGTCGGATTTATGCCCAGAAAAGGGAGCCAACCGGCCCAGCGGATCTGGAGGATATGGCGAGCAGCACGGTTTTGATTTTTCGACCCAGCATGCTCTCTGATTTCAAAAAAACAACTTGCCTCGATGGGGCGAGCCTGATTAGTTCCCAGTGGTCCGGCTATATTAGCAAGAATGACCCTAATCTTCTCGAGATGACACGAATGGGAATCGAGCGTGATCATGTCCATACCTCTGGTCACGCCACCGTCGACGAGTTGCAGCAATTCATCGATGGCATCGATGCTGACCGAATCGTACCGATTCACTTAGAAGATCGAGAGGGATTTGGGAAATTGTCAGACCGCGTGGACTTCAAAGACGATCACCAGTGGTGGGACGTCTGAATTGACTTCGGCAACTTAGTCGCCTGCACCTGGTTGAGACCACCGCAAGTTTCTCAACTGTGGCTGTGGGCCAGCCCAGCGAGTACTGCCAATCACCTTCCCCTGTCGATCCCCGTAGTAGGCCCGCAAGCCGAGTAAATCAGCGTGGCCCCAGTCGGCCAGCTTTTCGTCCTTATCCGGAACCCGGAACTGGGCGGCTGGCAAGCTGACCTTTTGCCACTGGTCACCGCCGGGCAGTTCAACAACGGTCACTAGTTCACGCTGGCGGCCCCGGTAGCCCCGGAAGAAATTCTCCTTGATGATTACCACCAGTTGGTTGGCCTTTTCCGTTTTTACGTCGAACGTCAACTGTTCACCCTCCTGGCCCTGCCACTTAGGATCGGTAATCTTGCGCGTCCAGTATTGCCAGTGATGGGGATTGTCGCCTGACAATAAATACCAGTCCTGGAAACCGCGGGAAAAATCGTCAATCAGATTGCTCAACTTGTCGGTGGCCCGAATATTTTCTTCCTGCAGTTCTTTTGGTACCGCCGTCTGTAACTGCGACGAGAGAGCAAAGGTCTTGGTCGGCTGAGCAAACTGCACGGCCACCGGATTGGGCAACCGGTAGTGGACGTTAGCAAAGGCAAACAGGGGCTGATTGGACGAAAGAATCGGCAACGCTGCAATCCAGCGATCACCAGCTTGCCGCATCGCAGGAGCGGTCCGCCAAAAACGGGCTATCGGATGCGGATCGACCGAGTAAAGAATGTGAACCTTATCTATCTCGGCCGACATGTCGGGGCTCACCTCCAAGTAGGCCAGGTGGTCCTGGCGATCGAGAACCAGTTTTGCTTGCGGTGTTCCCGGGAATGTGAAGCTTCCCTTCAGGTGCTGATCGAACCAGAGAGGCCGCGTGACGGCAAAGGGGGACGTGAAACGATGGTTCAGATGGGGGGCGAAACTGTAACGAAGGTTCTCGTGTGGGATCAACTCACCGGTACGAAACGTATCGTCCATGACCTGGTGAAAGTCGTTGGTCGCACTTAACCACAACAGGGGAGCCTTTATGTGCGGCGCGTACGACTGGAAACCGAGCGTGCTGCGGTAGAGCTGTAGGTCACCCTTCACTTGTCTTGGTCGCTGTTCAGGCAGCAAGGTCCAGGGGACCGTACGAAACCCCTGTCCGCCCACCGAAGGAGCCGAAGCCTTAACCCGCTTGTCCGTCCCGGCTACGTAAACCGTCAGGTTCCCTCCCATCGAATGGCCATAGACCCCCAGTCGCTCGGCATCCACCTCTGCCTGTTGCTCCAGGAAGGTGAGTCCACGTCGCGAGGCCAGCGTGAGCAGGTACCAATTGTTGTTGCGCGGTGACTCAACCGGATCCAGGTAAAGTGGTCCCGGTTTCAAATTAAAATAGCCGGGCACATTTTTTTGTGTCGGATCGACCGCTCCCCAGTCGGTATTCGCATCCCCTGGCCTGGCTTCTTCCATTTCCCGCCCGCCCCAGTTAACCGACAGGCAGGCATAGCCGCGGCTGGCATAGTATTTCACTTCGTGCAAGAAAGCCCGCTGCCCTCCCCCGTGCAAGTGAACCAGTCCAGGCAGGTTACGGCGACCCCGCGGAAAGGCGTAAAAAGCAGCCACCCGAGCCGGTTTCCCTTTAAAAGTTCCGACGTGGTAAGTGACATAGCGGAGGACCAGCCCCTCTTCCTGCCACTCCCGCCCGCCCTTGGTGTTGAGCGGATCAGCGGTCGGGTCGACATCGGCCCAGCGGTCCGTGACCGTCGTCGGCACTTTTTCTTCAGCGCCGAGCAGACTGGAAATCGTCAGCAGGGCTAACAATGCACAGAGTCGAATCATCAAGTCTCTCCTCCCACGATGTTCACCCACCAGTGTAATGCGGCTCGTTTTCTTCTGACAGCCCAGCGGTATTTCTGTTTCATGCTCACGAGACACTAACGAGAGGCCCTCCTTTCAGCCGAGTCAGCTTTGCCTCAAAATCCGGACCATGTTAACATCGGGAAATTCGAAGAACGTCTTCCGGGTCACGGTTAAATCGATGCAACGCCTGAAATACCATTGCCGACAGATCAGCCTCCTGCTGGCAGGTCTCTGCGCACTGGCTGGAACAGCCACCGCGGATGATTTTCCACCGGCACCGGCAGGAACATTTAGCATTGCGGTCATTCCCGACACGCAGCACTATCGCGGAAAAGGGACCAAGGCCGAACCGACGAGTAGCCAGCCCCTAAGTAATCGTGTCTTCGCCAGCTACGTGGACTGGACGGCTGCCAACTTGAAGAGCCAACGGATTGCTTTTGTCAGTCACGTGGGGGATATCGTCGACATCAACAATCGTCAGCAATGGACGCTGGCCCGCAGCATCATGGACCGACTGCACGGTAAGGTTCCCTACGGAATCTCCGTGGGGAATCATGACATGACCGCTGGTGGAGATTCGTCCATGTTCCAGGAGTTTTTCCCGGCTAAGCGATTCACACAATTCGACTGGTATGCTGGCTATTACAAGAAGGCCTCAGGAAAAATGGACGAATCGGGTAACAACGCCAACAGCTGCCAGCTCTTTAGTGTCGGCGATCTGAATTTTGTCTTCTTGCACCTGGAATGCAATGCCCCGGACAAGGTACTGGACTGGGCCGATGACATGCTCAAGAAATATTCCCAGCGGCGGGCTATCATCACCACCCATATGGGACTAGGACCTCGTAAGAAACCAAAGTCCAATGATGATTTCTACACCGCGCCGAAAGGACGCATGGACTGGAAAAAATGCCACGGTAAAAAAGGAAATACACCGGAAGAGATGTGGGAAAAGTCTTTCCGCAAACATGCCAACCTGTTCATGATCTGCAGCGGTGACCAAAGCCGCACCCAGGCACTACGTCAAACCGTTCGTGGCAAGCACGGGAACGTGGTACACGAACTGTTGTCTGATTACGGCAGCGATGGGATGCGCGTGATGCGTTTTATCCCGAAGAAAAACCTCATCGAGGTTCGCACCTGGAATCCCCTCGTCCGTCGATTCCCGACTCGGACACGCCTTGTCCGAGCAGCAGACCAGCATCAATTCACACTCGAGTACGAGATGTCTGCGACATCATCACGTTAGTCGACCCCCTACGGTTAACTAATCAGCGTATGCTATCCGTGCATTGTTAAGCACGAATCTTGTCGACCGTGGTCATCTTACGCTTCTGCGGCCCCAACCGCTGGCTGACTCCCAGCGTATCGACCATGGTGTTGTAGAGGTCGAGGGCTTCGGCACCCACGTCCATGATCTGGCCCGTCTTAAAGCGGCCATTGGCCCCCGAGATGGCATGGAAAACACCAGACAACTCTCGTTTTACATCATTGTGCCGTCCATCACCCGATTCGGTTGAAATCGTGATCAGGGAGTTTTCCAGGATCGTCTTGCCATTCGCTTCCCGGCACTCTGGGCCGTCAAGTCGCTGCAAGAAGTGAGCAACCTCTCCGAGCATCATATGGGCGTGCCAGCGGAGCTGCTCGTTTTTCTTTGACTCGTTAAACTTGTGCCACCATTCATGGCTACATCCCTTGGAACCACTCGCCCGATGTTGCGAGGCGTCATCGAACTGATAGACGGTCTTGCCGCCATACTGGTAGTCACCGGTCAAGCGAATTCGCTCGCCAGCGGCCAGGAAGGTTAGGGATCCGAACCGGGCTCGATCAGTCTGAATGGCTAATGCATAAAGATCGGCCATCAACCGCCACTCAGTCCTCAGCTCTTCGAGAGTAATGTCGATACCTTCACCGCCTGGGTCTGCCTGCCCACCGTGAGGAAGCTGGGAACGACTCGGCAATTTGGGAGCCTGTGGATCTTTTTTCTGCAGCTG
>CAZXJC010000849.1:0-4329 GCA_964640885.1 uncultured Pirellulaceae bacterium
CCAGATATCCTCTGGCATCTCCCGCGTGGAGGTACCGTTCCAAGAAACCACAATAAACGGGCGCAACGTCTCAAGGACTGCCGGGTGAGAGAGGGAACTCCCCCTCATATGATCAGCGCTTGCTCAGCAATGGCCGCTAAAAAAGTTCGTCGGGCCGGTATAGTTAGTAACGACGATAAAGAAAATCGGTCGCTGCTCTGCCGCTGCTCGCTTCCTGGCCGCCGCTAGGGTCGGTTCCCAGTCAAGCGAATAGACCGCGAGTTCCTTTTTCGCCGGATAGGCAGCGCGGACCTGCCGCTCGATCATTCCTGCCCCCTGGACTGTTGCTGGAAACTCTAGCAAGGGCTTGGCAAATTCGATCTCTTGTTCTTGCCGCACAAAATTCAGCAGGGACCGAAACGGATCTGGTGCGTTCGCGGGTCGCCGTCCCGGTTGTGACGATACCCCTGGCTGGGCCAGGCAGGTAGTCACACCTGAAAACAGGCAAACCATCAACCACAGCAAGCTGTTGTCCAAACCTCTTCGGATTATCTACGATTCATGCATAGTGCCACCTAACGGTTCAACCCCTGGGTTAAAGCCCCGTTCCGATTATTCTTTCCGCGCGGGCAACAGTTCCCATTTTTCACCGAAGAAATCGGCCGCCACCACATTTCCTGGATATTGACTTGTCGGTGGTGACCGCACATCCACAATAGCCCAATCTGGCAACATGGGCACTTGGCGAGCATTGTTGAGGTAAGCAAATTCGCGATAGGTAAAGCTGCTATTAAGAACCACGTAACGCTTTGGGTTCAAGGGATTAGGATAAATCATAATGGGCGCAAGAAGTGCGGGGTCATAGTCCATCGCCCCGACTATCCACTTACCTTGCTCCCAGTGAATGGGAAGTTGATCGGCTATCTTTTTGATCAGCTGGTTACTCTCTGCATCACCCCAGAGGACAAGATTGGCCCCAGCAATATCCTCGTCGCTCACTTCGCTATCCAATTTAACTCGAGCATCTCCACGAAAGTGTCGGCGCCAGTGAACAATAGCGCGTTCCAGTTCCTGGGTCGTCCATTGTTGGACCTTGGCGTGCGAACTCTTTGCCGAGGGACGGACAAAAATAAATGAGTCCATCAGCGCGTCATCGATCGGTCCCTGCAAACCATGCTGTTTACGCAGCACGGTTTCATTCTGTTGACCGATCTTCCATTCTCCATTAGCCCGCACTAGCGAACATTGCCATGACCGATCAAGCCCTGGCCGTGGTCCGACAATTTGCTGTCCGTCAATTCTGACCTTTACCGGTTCCCTTAGAGCAAAGCGGGCGTAGCCTGGCCGAAAAGAGAGCGTCATTGCCTTGACGTTCTTGGTCGATATTTTCACGTTATTATCATTGGCTTGGGCGTCGACCTGGGCTCGTTCCCAGTGCTTGTTCAGTGCATCGATCACGACCCAATGCATTCGATTGTATTTCAACGTGTAGGTAGCGAAATGAATTGACCGCGGATTCACCCGGCGCCCCTGTTCGGCCAGGCTGTCTAAACGACGTTCTATTTCCAGCTTGGAATCCGGGTGGATTCGATGCTTCGTCTGAGGGCCAATCAGGTGTAACAGCTCAAGACCTTCTTTTTGCAACGCTGTGGCCATAATGTCTGCAGCCTGTTTCTGGATATCCAGTTCGCCACTGTAGGCCACCGTCGGACAGTGGAAGAGATTGATAGCGTAGTCCGTACAGTCATACCAATGCCAAAGCTTCTTTTCGTACCAGCTTGGGGTCAGGGTCTCTTTTTGAAAGAAACGTAAAAACTCGGGCGTTTCCGAAAAACCGGCACCGGGATTCGCCGCGAACCAGCGATCTGGGTAATGAACGGCAAACTGCCAACAGGCGGCACCTCCCATGGAAAAACCACGCATCGCAATACGATTTTGATCAATACGATAGTGCTGCTTGACGGCAGCCAGTGCTTCTAGCACATCGGTCTCGCCAGCAAATTTAAAAGCGTTGGAATACCTCCCGTAGGGATGCAGTACGATCGTATCACGAGGTGCGTACTGGCCCACAACCTTGGCACGTTGATCAATAAAGCTCACTTCACTTAACGTTTCACCGCGCCCATGAAACCAGACATCCAGGCGACTGCGTTGCGAGCCGGGAAACTGATAGCCCGGGGGAATCACCAGGCCATAGGGCTGAACCGTATGATCGATCCGGGAACGGTAGCCTCGCACCACCAGTCCCGTTGTTCGCGTCCAAGGGGCCTTCCCCTGGACTAGCAGGCGGGCTCTTGCCAGGCCAGCCTGCAAAACATCTTTCCCTTTTTTAACGTCACCTTCACGAAAGAATTCCTGATAGCGAAGTGCATTATCAACCGCTCGCTGATAGATTTCGACATCAGGCAGCAAGGCCCGCACCTGCTCATTCTTACTCTTGCGAATCGATTCGATTAATCCATTGAGTTCCTTCAACCCGGTCGTCAGCATTTGGCGATCGGCCTCGCTTACTTCAACTCCCAGCGGAGGAACTCGGCGCACCTGGGTGGGAATATTATCTCTTGGCCCATCGGCAACAGTCCATGAAACCGGGAGCAGGCCTATCGCAAGAAGACTGGCAATCACACGCCCCATTACTGAATCGCCACAAAAAGATTGAACCATCATCGAACCGACCTTTCGCAGAAAGACTTTCCCTCGCAACAACTGCTGCTGATTGTAACCGAAGCAATCGTGGATTCCAAAGGATCAAGAGAGATCCTTAACACTTGCGACAGAGGCTCACGAGAGCCGTTCCAAGGAGTCCCAGAAATATAGAAAACCAGGATAGCAGTCGCATAAAACCGCCTCCCTGGCATGTCGATCTACTCGTATTTAGAATGATCGTGTGTTACAACAAATGAATCCGAAATTCTCTTCTGCTGCTATGATTTGAGTGTTTCATAATTAGCAAGGAAACGACAGCTAAGAGACTCCGGGAAGAATATTTCACGTACCTTATCCAGTGAGTTCGCTTCGAAACAACTATCACCTATTCCCTTCTTTAAGTGGAGTCTTGAACCGTGCCGTTTCTCGTCATCGTTGGTGGACCAGACCGTGGCCGCCATTTTGAGATCACCGAAGGTCAGACGCTCGTCATTGGTCGCAGTCAAACAAGTGACACTCAAATCAATGACCCACGCGTATCCCGTGTCCATTGCCGTGTCGTCATCGACGGAGGCACCGTCACGTTGCTCGACAATGACAGTGCAGGAGGCACCTTCGTTGCCGGAGCCCTAGTTTCCTGGCAAGACTTAGTATCGGGCGACACCTTTGCCATCGGCGACTCCACGATTCGTTACCAACTTGTTTCTGCGGTACCCGAAGAACAACCAACCGTGGCACCGGTTGCCCAGGCAGAAGTGCTGCCGCAAAAGACGCCCCAGTTAATGGATCTGGTCGGCCAAACGCTGGCTCATTATCGCCTGGACAAGATCATCGCGAAGGGCAACACGGGAATGATCTTCAAGGCTCAGGATGTGGAACAAGATCGCGTAGCAGCAATCAAAGTGCTAACACCTGATCCTAACCATAGCGATGAACAACGAGACCGTTTTGTCCGGGCCATGAAAACCATGCTGCCGATTAAACACGATCATCTAATTGCCCTCTACCATGCCGGGAAAACAGGTCCCTTCTGCTGGGCGGCGATGCAATATGTGGATGGCGAGAGCTTAACTGAATTAATCAGCCGCATGGGAATCGAGGGGATGCTGGACTGGCGGGAAACATGGCGTATTGGCGTCCAGATCGGACGCGCCTTGAATGCTGCCTACGAACAAAAGATCATTCATCGCAATGTCACCCCGACCAACATTCTTCGTCGCAATTCCGACCGTGCCTGCCTGCTCGGTGACTTAATGCTAGCCAAGGCACTGGACGGCACCTTCTCTCAACAAATCACGCAACCCGGACAACTGGTTGGTGAAGTGCCCTACATGGCACCGGAACGAACACGAGACAGCGATCCGGTAGATACGCGTTCAGACATCTACGGCTTGGGGGCCACCTTGTATGCCCTGATGGCCGGACGGCCACCCTTTGAAAGTTCATCGTTACCGGAACTGGTCCGAATGGTCCGTGAAGACGACCCGACACCACCCAAGCAATTCCAGCTTTCGATCAACGAAAAGTTCCAGGATGCGGTTGCCCGGATGCTGGCAAAAAGTCCAGCCGATCGGTACCAGACGCCAACGGAGTTACTACAAGACCTGGAGCGGATTGGGCGATTCAACAATCTCGAAGCAGACTGGACCGGCTGGTCCGGCTAGGGGCGCTGTCCAGGTCACAAGTGCTGGTTTACCAAGTCGT
>CAZXJC010000850.1:0-4925 GCA_964640885.1 uncultured Pirellulaceae bacterium
GTGCCAACAGTGCCCGGCGATCATTAAAACGATGCTTGGGCAGGGAGAGTGTCAGGCTTTCAGCCAGTCCCTTGCCACCGTCAAGCAACCGTCCCTGGTAGGCGCCGCCGTATTCGCCAGCACGGGTGTAATTCTCACGGATGTAGTCGTAACGGAAGGGACCGGTCGGTGTTCCCAGTTTTAAATCGGGATCGATTTGCTCTGGCAACAGGACGGTGTGGCTGGGCATCGCAGTAGCCGGGTGGTTGGTTCCGTAGAGCCGAGCGTACTGGGCTCCCATCACTGCGCCGGAGCCATGTTTCCCGGTGAGAACCGGCAACTGGTTGTGGCCACCGTCTCCTGAGTGGAAACTGCGGACGATTGACAGCTTGTCTGTATGTCGAGCCAGACGACCGAAGGTCCCGCCGAACTGGGTTCCCGGGATGTCGGTTTGGACGGCACCGGTGCAGCAGCGGACATTCTCAGGGGCCTCCATCTTGGGGTCCCACATTTCATTTTGCGGGGGACCGCCCTGGAGGAAGAGGAAGACGACCGACTTGTTTTTAATGTAGCTTCGTTCCCGGGCCAGTGATTGGTGCTGCAAGAGGTTGGGAAGCGTGAAGCTGCTGGCACCGAGGGCACCGATCTGGAGGAAACGTCTTCGTGAGAAGGGTCTGGGTGTTCGTTGGCTGTCGACGATGGTCAGCATGGTCTGCTTTCTCTGGCCGGGAATTTATTGCTAAAGCTATTATCGGCCATTACAGAGGAAGATGGAACAGCATTTCTGGAAAAATGAGCTCTTGCTTGGGCGTTTGCAGAAGAGCCTATTTCTTATTCCCCTGTTTTCTCGCGAAAGGCCGCATTGCTAATTCGAGAGTAAGGACTGGTGAGACCCGCATGCTCGCGGGCCCGGATTGCGTAGTAATACTGACGACTGGGGTCGGGCAGCTTGTCCTTGAACTGCAATGCATCCAAGCTCCAGATCCTGGCACCTGTCCAGTGTGATGTCGCTGTGGTTTGCTCGGTTCCGCGCTGGCAACCAAGGAAACTGGTTTCTGTCCGGTCCTGGTAGGTGACGATTTCCGGGGCGGCCATCGAGTGGTTGCCTGCGACCAGCAGGGTTCCAGAGCGTGGGAAACCTGCCGTCGAACGAACGGTTAGCTTGGTTGATGTGGCGTCCAAGTGAGCTCCTTGCAGATAGGTGCTGACGACGGGGACGACGCCGACTTCTTGAAAGCGACCGGTGCGATCAAGTTTTCTGCCTAAGCGATCGGCTCGGGGTGAGGGGATGCTTCGCATTACCACGTACTCTTTCGTCTCGACGTGTCGAAGCGAAGGTCGCCAGGTAACCAATGGGCCTGTCGGTCTGTTTGCTACGTGAACTTGGCTGGGCGCGTGAGGGGCTCGTATTTCTGCTTGGTAGAGATCCCCCTTCTTTTTGTCTTCTGAATCCTTGTCTGACAAGAAGAGCAGTTTGGTGCCGTCCGGGCTCCAGTGAACTGTTGGATGAGTGATATGGCCTGATTCCCAAGAAGCATGGTGGTAGCAAAGGACTCGCAATGGAACAGAGCCGTCGAGGGAAACGATTACGACAGCACCCGGGTAACTGTGGTTGGCATTGTCTGCGGCGACAAAACGACCGTCAGGACTGATCGCAGGATGGCTTCCGAGCCAGACCAGTTCCTTGGTGACATCTCGCCGCAAGCCAGTTTTGATGTTGTAGATTCCTGCGGAACACTGACCAAGCCATTTTGACGGATCACCACCTTTTGGGTCGCAGATCAGGATGTGTTGACCATCGGGGGTAAAGTACTCGTGCCCCCCTTCCCCGATTAGCCTTGCGCCGGAGCCGTCTGGTTGCACCACGTATTGTTGTCGAGAGGATTTCATCCGACAAAGATCCATGCGACCGGGTATCCAGCCGATCCGACCGTGTTTGGTTTCTCCCTTGAAATCGAAGAATCCACTGCCATCCATCTTTACAAAGGAAGATTGCACCACGTCTTGCTTCTCACCGTCAGGTTGCTTGATGATCCGCGTAAAGAGGACGCTCTGGCCGTCGGGGCTGACACCAAGTTTTCCCAGTTGGGCATCAAAGGGGCCGGCAATACGTTGTGAAGCAAACGTTTTTACGTTGATTCGGTGAACCTCGTATCCTTTTGAATGAAAGAGAGGTGTACAGACGATTTCCTCACCAGTGCGGGACCAGACTCCATGGATCGTGGGACCTTTTGAGTCAGTAACTCGTGTCATCTTGGATCCGTCCGCTGCCATTGTAAACAGATGCCAAGCTCCGTTTCGTTTGGAACGGAACAGGATTTGGGAACCATCCGGGGACCAAGGCTGCTTGATACGATCCTGGATGATCTCCACTTCCGGGTGGGTGGTTAACCGCCAGATGCGAGTGCCGGTGACTTGATCCACGTAGTCACTGCGTTCGGAGGGCCAAGTCCGTTGTTTAGTGTTTTCAGCCGCATTGATTCGCGGGCCCAAAGAAATACAGAGGATGAGTAGGGGTAAGTATTTAATGTTCATCGATCCTAGCGGCTTTCCGGGGTTGGTCTGGGCGGTGATTTACTTGGCTGGGCTGGAGCTTCTGTCCTGTTCTACGCGGTCTTGCCAGGCGTGCCAGTCCTCTGCCATTGCCTTGACTCGCTCAGGGAATGTCGCAGCCAAGTCGCGAGTTTCCGAACGATCAGCTGTCATGTCAAAGAGCTCCCAGCGTTTCTCGCTGGCCCCCCAGACAAGTTTCCATTTGTCCTGGCGTATCGCACGGTTGCCAAACAGCTCCCAACTCAAGGAGGCATGCCCCTTTCGTTGCTGGCCTTGGAAAATCGGCAGCAGGCTCTTTCCCTCGACCGGCAGTAGCGGTTGCTGCTGATAGGTTTTTGGATACTGGCTGCCGGCCAGTTCTAGTAGTGTTGGCATGAAATCAATAATGTGTCCTACCTGGTGAGTGATGGAGCCTGCCTTTACGCGGCCTGGCCAGCGTACGATTAGCGGGGTAGCAATGCCCCCCTCGTGACACCAGGTCTTGAATTGTCGGAATGGCGCGTTCTGAGCCCATCCCCAACCTTTGCCGACGAATTCGTATCCTCGCCCATCGCCAACGGGGATGTTTTGGTTGTATTTGAGGAATCCTTCTTCCTGACCAGGTCGGCCATTGGGCCAAGTTGCACAGCCCCCGTTGTCAGACAGGAACATGACGACCGTGTTGTCTGCTACCCCGGCGGTCTCCAGTGCCTGCAAGACGCGGCCGACACCTTGGTCCAGGCGGTCGACCATTGCGGCATAGGTTTCCATGCGGGCTTCCTCGCGCTTTCGTTCGGCAGCCGGCAGTTTTTCCCAGTCAGGTACATCGTAGTCGTAGCGGTAGTCTCCCTTCTTGTCCTCTTCAGCGGATAGTTTCGGCGGCACTGCGAACAGGCCTAGTTCCGTTTGTCGTTGGTGTCGTCGCTTGCGCATCGCAAGATAGCCGTTCGAGTATTTGCCGCGGTATCGTTCAATGTCTTCGGCAAAGGCGTGCAACGGGAAATGAGGTGCGGTGTAACAGAGGTGGACGAAGAAGGGTTTGCCGTCCTTGGCGAAACGTTTGATTGTTTCACTGGCGTGCTGCGAGAAAGCGTCGGTGGTGTAGTAACCGTCCGGGAATTCGGTGATCGGCTGGTCGTTGTGGGCAAATGGGCGGAGGCGGCCTCCGTTATAGAAGACCGGGTCGGCGACAGCAGGGTTAAAGAAATTGCAGCAACCATCCATGACACCGTAGTATTCTTCGAACCCGCGATCGATTGGTCGCAACGGTGGCTTATTGCCCAGGTGCCATTTGCCGGTTAGCGAGGTGGCGTAGCCGGCCTCTTTCAAAGCCTCAGCCAGGGTGATCATGTTAGTCCGTAGACGGGGACGGCGGGACTGGCGTGGATGCAAGCCAGTTAACAGGGCGGAACGGGTCGTGACACAGACAGCACAATTGTAGAACTGGGTGAAACGGAGTCCTTGGTTGCTGAGTCGGTCGAGATTCGGGGTGCGGATTTCACCACCGTAAGCGCCCAGGTCAGAATAGCCGAGGTCATCTGCCATGATCAGCAAAATGTTTGGGCGTTTTGTGTCAGGGACGGGAAGCTTGTCGGCCAGCGTGGTAAGCGGTGCGAGCAAGAGTATGGTTGTTAAGTAATAGAGGAGACCGGAGTTTCGCATGATCTTGCTTCTCTTGGCAGTAGAGTGGTTTTCTGAGGTGCAGAATCGTATTATCGCTCCACGGGGTTAACGCGTGCAAGTCTTTTGGGATCTCGCCAGGCGGATTCGATGCTCTGCCACAACGTTATTTGCTGCTGGCTTCGGCGTTGCTGACAAACAGTTTGAAAATGAGCTCTCGCTCTGGGTCTGCGGTTGCAGTAAATCATCCTGCCGGTTGGTTAGTTACTGTCGTCTGCTGGTTCACTTGTCTCAGGATTGGCATCCTGGTCCAACTTTTGGCGGTGAGAATCAAAGTACATATAAGCTGAGAATATGGCGAAAAGTGCCAGGGGCAGAGGCAGGACGCGCAGCCCCTGTTGCCTGTGCTCAAACAGAGCGATGCAACAGAGTACACCGCAAGTCAGCAGGGTCAGAATATCCAAAGGATAGAGACGAGCCTGCGGACCGGCTAGGTAACGTAGCCAGTATCGACACGCGTAGAAGTTGAAAGGGAAGGAAATCAAGACGAAGCAATAGGGTCCGAGAGACCAATCCTGAATTTTGTTAAAATTGAGTTCATGGCGCCAGTTTACGAGTAGCATTCCCACGGTAAGAACTGCCCAGACCGCAAAGATGTGTTTGCCTCGCCAAAGTCGGTTATCTTTCATGCTCTACTTCTTCATGGTTTTGGGAATAGAGGAAAGCGTTGGTTCTGCTAGTTCCCTCGTCAAACGGTTGCGTAACCCATCACCGCGGATGAGTTTTCTCAAAAA
>CAZXJC010000851.1:0-4277 GCA_964640885.1 uncultured Pirellulaceae bacterium
CGCAAGAACACTCCCGTCAGCCTTGCGCTCCCTTCCGGGTTCAATGAGACCTGGAATTTCCAACTGACACGCCTGGACAACAACGCCACCGTTGACATTCAACGCACTCCTGCCCGGAGCAACGTACGACTCGTCTGGATCCTGCAGGAAACGCTGAAGGCCGGCGAAGTGCGTCGCTACCGGTTAAGCCCGCTACCAACTGCGGCAACCAAGGATCCGCAAGTTAGCACCCATTTCGACGACCAGCGTGTGGTCGTAAAAATTGGCCAACAGCCCGTGCTGCAATACAATCATGCGATCATCGAAGCGCCTAAATCACTCGACCCCAAGTACCGTCGCAGTGGCCACATCCATCCCATTTACAACCCGGCAGGCCAATCCCTGACAGATGACTTCCCTCCCGACCACGCCCATCAACACGGACTCTTTTTCCCCTGGGTCCGTACCCAGCATGGCGACCGCGAGATCGACTTCTGGAATCAGATGGGTGAAACGGGGCAAATTGAACACGCCAAGTTTCTCAACAAGGGTGAGGGCGGTAACGTTTTTGCTCAATTCACGGTCCAGTTAACCCATACCGATATTACCAACAAGCAGCAGCCGAACATCATCATTAGGGAAATCCGGCAGGTCCGTGTCTTCAACTTCCGAGACTATTTCCTGTTTGACTTGGAATCTCACCAGAATGTCTTCACAACAACTCCCCTGTTAGTCAAGCAATATCATTATGGCGGACTGGCAATTCGCGGAAACCGCCAGTGGTTCAACGCTGAGACAGCGGACCGTGTTCGCACGCTGCTTAAGTCCAAACCAACAGCGCAACAGTTAGCCGAATTCCCCGTGCCACGAAACTATTTGACCAGCGAAGGAAAGACCTGGTTTGACGGAAACGAAACGCGTGCCCGCTGGGTTGAAATGCATGGTGACATCGATGGCAAAGCGGCGGGCATTACCCTCATGTGCCACCCGGCAAACTTCCGCGCTCCGCAGCCTGTCCGCCTGCATCCACACAAGCCTTATTTCTGCTTTGCCCCCATGCAGCTGGGCGATTTCGAGATTACCCTGGGCCGAAACTTTGCTTCCCGTTACCGGTTCTATGCCCATAGTGGACCGGTCGACGCAGCAGAATCAGAACGACTCTGGCAAGATTACGCCGAACCGCCCAAGGCACGCGTGATCGCCGTCGGCCGTTAGCATCATGACTGCAGGAATTCTCTCAAGACCTGCAAGAACCGCTCCGGCTCGTCCTGGGCCAGCATATGACTGCTATTGGCGAACAGTTCCAATTGCGCTCCGGGGATTTTCTCGGCAATCAACGCTGACTGCGAAGGGGGACAGATCCAGTCATGAGCTCCTGCCAACACCAGCGTCGGGGCAGTAATCGCTGGCAGTTGTTCGATAAAGTCGAATGTTCTTAAAAAATCACCGAAGCCCAGGTTCAATTGTTGAAAATTTCGAATTCCCCGGCTCCATCCATCTTCATGTTTCTTTTCATCGAATTGCACCGAGTACATTGGCCCCATGACACGATAATACTCCTGCAACTGTTCTTCGCTTTCAAAGCTGGCATTCCACAACCACTGACAAACTCGTTTTTGTTCAGCCGTTCCCCGTTCCTCCAAGATCGCCTGGGATTCCTCCATGAATCGAAAGCTGGGCGCTGTGACTCCCAGGATCAGCTTGTCGAGTTGATCGAGAAATTCAATCGCGTACCCTTGGGCAACCATCCCACCGTAAGAGGAACCGAAGACAGATATCTTTTCGAGCCCCAAGTACTGCCGCAGTGCGTCTACATCACGAACATTCTGTTCCAGGGTACAGGTAGCCGGATCTACGACTCGACTGCGCCCGGAACCACGATGGTCGACGTAAACCAATTGCGCCATATCTCGCAGTTTCCCGACATTGGTCTTGAAGCTCGAATGGTCTCCACCGGGGCCACCATGTAGCAGAAACACAACGGGCCGCTGCACCATCCGATCCGGTTCGGCGGCCAGTTCCACGCCATCAACATCAAAGAAAATGTCGGCACCATTAAGTCGTGCGTACATGCTGCTCCTTCATTTTCAATCGACTCTGCCTAATCCGAGGATTTCTTTTCCGTTTTTGGCAATTGCTTGATCCAAGCCCGTAACATCTCCACGGCGCGCTGATCGACAACATTGGTACTCAGCTGGGGCATTTGCCCTTTGCCGCGCCGATTAACTCGCAGGAACAATGTTGAAGCCTCCGGGTTACCAGGAGCAATAATCTGGGGCGCTGCGAGGCCAAATTTATCGTGCAGCGGGGCCACATCGATGGCCTTCAGGTGAGACAGGTCGCCGATGTGTTCCAGGTCGATCTGGGAGTTACCACCACCCGCGTTGACATGACACTGGGCACAGTTGGCATGCAGGTAAGACCGAGCTCGTTCCACTAGCGGTTCCTTCGGATCGTAAGGATCGGCCAGCTTGCGATAACCATCCGGACCTTGAAAAAGCAGGGAGGTCGCCGGTGCGGTCCGCTGGCCACCGGCCTTGGTCACCTTATCCATCTGGGTTTTGACTTGGCTCGAGTTCAACCCATCCTTGGTCAGTTGTTGACGCAACTTATTAACTGCCTGGCCGTGCCACGAGGTTTTTAACAGGCCCAAGTGTTCAAGGGTGCGGAACTGGTGGTCAACCGCGTGACCATAATCGTGCCGTTTATTCATTTGCATCATTGAGATGCCGAGCACGTAGCCGGAAGCGCGGCTATGGCACACCATGCATTCACTGCGACTGGGGTAATGCCACTTCTGTTCCCTGGGACCGGTAGCTGCCTGCAACTGGTAGACCCGATCGCGGCCCGTTTTTTCAACCAACTCGGCTTCCGTCTGCTCGTCATTCCAGGCATAGCTATAGCCGATCCATTCTCCGTCTTGGCGAGTGAGCAGGCGGGTCTCAATCCATTTCCGAGAGGCGGCCTGGCCTTCCTTCATTTCCAGGGCGAACGACTTAACTAGCACGGTCTGATCCGGCAGGCTCCAGGCCCGGGTTTCCGTAAAACCGATCTTCGAATCCGCCTTGGGCAAAGTCAAGTAACGCTGCTTGATCGCTCCATCGGACCAAAGCGGAGCATTGACCGAATAGGGAATCAGCGAAGGCTGCACGACATGTCCGGCCACCGATTTAAAGAGGCCCGTTTCGCTCAGCTTGCGGGGGAAGGGCTGTGACAAGTCTTGTGGAGGAGAGGGTTCCAATCGATAAAAACCACCCTTGACGCCACCCTGGTGATCCAGGATCAGCAATTCTCCATCGGCATCTGCGGCAAATGCCGAGATGGCCAGCGTGGAATCCGCAATTTCCTGGTGGTACTGGATCTGTTTGCCATCATGTCGGACGGCCCAGATTTTTCCAGTCGAATAATCACCGTAAATGTAGGCACCCTGGAGTTTCGGATATTTCTTTCCATAGTAGACCACGCCACCGGTCAGCGAGCGGGCTTCGGTGTGGTGATGTTCGACCGTCGGCTTAGTCAACTGCATCGGGGCAGGAGCAAGTTTCCGCTGCAAGTAAAACGGATGACCTCCTTCGTAAACGCTCCAGCCGTAATTGGCTGCTCGCTTGATCAGATAGGCCTGTTCCCAAATATCCTGCCCATTATTACCGACCCAGATATGGCCGGTCTTCTCATCGACCGTCATTCGCCAGGGGTTTCGCATCCCGACACACCAGGTTTCCGGGCGCCAGCCCTTCATGCCGACCAATGGATTATCTTTGGGGACGCTGTACTCTCGACCAGCATCTGGATGATCTACATCGATTCGCAGCACCTTGGCGAGCAGGTGTTCGAGACCCTGGCCAGTAATATTATCATCCGAATCTGAAGTACCATCTCCGGAGGTGATGTACATCATGCCATCATGTCCAAAAACCACCGCAGCCCCGTTATGCCCATTCGATTCCCATTGAATGATGATCTTCTCGGAGTCGGGAACCAGCTTAAAAGGCGATTTGCGTTGCATCGTGTAGCGGACGACTCGCGACTTTTTCGGGCCACCGTCAACTGCTGCATTGTCACCAACGTAGAGGTAGCCGTTGGTCATAAAGTCTGGATGAAAAGTGATGCTATAGGCAGCTGACTTCAGTTCTCGCAAGACTTCCACGCTCTCGTTGCCAAGCGTTTTTCCCGTACGAGCCATCCTCGCCTTACCCGACTTGGGGTCCTGATCGAGAAGAAGAAACTGATTGGTCCCGGGCTGCAGGATGGCAAAAATAGGTGAATGAAGTTTTAGTTCCGGGTACGTTCGCTCAACG
>CAZXJC010000852.1:0-3613 GCA_964640885.1 uncultured Pirellulaceae bacterium
CGAAAGTCGAGCACATCGAGAATGCACATTCCCATGCTAACCATGACAACGCAGTGGACCGGCAGTTCGAATTTCTCGATCCCCGAGGGCATCACGTCCAAGGCCAAGTCGCTGCCAATGATGGCCACGTCCCGCTTCTTCAACCAGGGGAGGCACGATGCGTGCAACCCGGCCGAATCCTGCATGATTTTCCACGGCCCCTCAATCTTGCGTCGAGTCCACCGCCCAGTATGAATCAGCAGGGCATCGCCCGGCTGCACCTTGATACCGGCCTTCTTCTCCCACGCCTCCAGGTGTTTCGGATAGATCGCCTGTTTACCCGACAGATACTTGACGCCGAACAGTGCCGGCATATCCATCAATACTGCGCGTGTGAAGATCCCGTTCTTGACTCGGTTGATCGACAGCTTGCCGACTCCCGTCTGTTTGACGAGTTCAGAGGAAAACCCGTTGTACATCTTTCCCTTGTTAAAAATGTGACACAACGCATCAATGTGAGTGTGCGTAAAACCGTGGTACTGCACCGAATAGCGGTCGCCAGCCCCGCCCACATCACCACTGTTCGCGCCCAGTATCACCTCGTGCTCGAAGGTTGTCGAATCATCCATCTTAACCTTGACGGCATCGTGGGCCATCGAAATCGAGACACCCGAGCGGACCAGTTTCGCCGCCTGTTGCCGCTTCTGCGGGGTGATCAGGTTCAGTGTCCCCAGTTCGTCCTTCTTCCCCCAGCGTCCCCAGTTCGAAAGCGACGTCATCATCTTCTCAACATCACCAGTCGTCACGGTGGGAGGAGCATCGGCCGGATCCTCCGCAATTGTGGCCAACGCCAGGAAACAAAGAGAGAGAATCGAACCGGCACATATTACGAACCAACGGAGAGACATCAGATTTATTTCCTTCCTTTACTGACTGCAACTGCCTGGAGAACGTCCGATCTCATTAGAACATACTCTACCGCACCACAAAAGATAATTGTTGGGCCCCTGCCTAGCCAAGGAGTTGCTCTTTGAGTTGATCCGCGAAACGGATCATGTACTCAAAATCATTGCCACACTGGACCCAGTCGACGCCCAGTTCAAAAGCCCTCTGGGCCTGCGCTGCATCCGCACCCATGCCGATCCCAACCGAGAGGCCAGCGGCATGAGCCGTGGTTGAAATCCGCTCGATGGCAGCCAACACATCGGGATGGTCGACCTGGCCCATATATCCGAGCGAACCCGACAGGTCATTCGGGCCAACCACCAGGCCATCGAGCCCTTCCAACTGGACAATCTCGTCCAGTTGCTCAAGTGAACCAACGGTCTCAATCTGCAAAAGTACCACCAGGTTCTTATTGGCTTCGTCAAGGAACTGCTGACCACCACTGCGTCCATAATTCGTGGGACGGCGAGGTCCAAATCCCCGGCGACCCATAGGTGGATACCGGCAGGCGGTCACGAAACGACGAGCCGCCTCCGCATCCTCTGCCTGGGGACAGATGATCCCTTCTGCACCACTATCGAGGACTCGCTTGATCCAACCGTCATCATTGGCCGGGACCCGCACAAAGGCTGGCGTACCGCCCGCTCGAGCAGCAATCAACATTGCCAGCATCGTCTCTAAGTTGGTGGGATTATGTTCCAGGTCGATCCAAAATCCATCGGTACTGTCGCTGAGCATCTCCGTGACGGCCGGATCCGCAATCGTGATTCCAGTAAACATCTGTTTTTGACCAGAGGCAAATCTGTCGCGGAACTTATGGGCATTGACAATCATGATCTCTCATTCTTTCTGAAAAATTGTTTTCGTGTCGACAGAAAGCCTTTCGGCCTGCTGCAGGATAGCATCTCGGCTCTCATCATCCAGTGGAATCCCCTCCTGCTGACGAGTTCGCAACGTACGGAACTCCAATTCACCAGGCACCAGGACTTCCTCGAAACCTGGTGCCGGGGGAGATGTTTTCATGTAGCGACAGGTATTTCCAGCCAGTTCGCGAAAGAGTTGCTGGCCGCTGAAGGCAGCCGGGTTGATGACAATCAGGCAAAATCCATTGCCAGCGTTCGCCGGATCGTCACAGTCACTGCCAACCAGCGCACTTCCCAGGATTTCAACCAGCAGGCTCAGAGCGTATCCCTTGTGCCCGGCTCCTGCGCCTAGCGGCAGGATCCCACCGCGCGGAGGTCCGTAGAAGTTATCTGCATCGTTACTCGCTTTTCCCTCAGCATCCAGGATCCAGCCGTCCGGCAACGGGGTACCTGTATTACGGTAATAACGAATCTTCCCTTCCGGAGCGACTGATGTAGCAAAGTCTGCCACGATCGGATCCCCGCTAGTCGGGATCCCATAGGCCAGGGGGTTGGTCGCCAGGCGTCCTTCCCGCCCACCATGAGGCAGAACGAAATGCCCATGAATGGGTGAATTGCAGGTAGCGATGGCCAACATCTGCTGTTCTGCTACCCGCTGGACATAAGCTCCCAGCCGTCCTACGTGATTACAATTGCTGGTGATCACGGTTGCCACCTGGTGCTCGCCTGCCCGGGCAATCGCATCATCAGTGGCAGCCCTTCCACCAACCTGTCCAAAGTTTCCCCCACAATCGATCACAGCGGTTGCAGGTGCTGTTTCCCGGACCGTGAGCGCTCCGCCCGGTGTGATCCGTCCTGCTTCGATCAGTTCCAAGTACTCAGGGATCCGCAACACGCCATGGGAGTCGTGTCCCATCAAGCTACTTTCTACGAGATGGTGCGAGACAATCCTGGCTTCCTGCTCCGGCGCCCCAGCAGCCACGAACAGTTGCACACCGAGATCTTCCATTAACTGCGGGCGATAATGTGACATCATGGTGAGGGCTACCTCGCTATTCGTAAAAGCGCTGTCGAGGGAAGGGCTGACACGCACGATAATGGGATTATGTTTACCTCATACCACCTTAACGACAGAACCGTAACACAACAGATCGAAGAGAACAACAACTCCGCCACCAGGAAACACTAACGACCGCATCGTTACCGGTTACCGTTGCAATTGTTCCTTTGCAGCAGCCATTATCATCAAGCAGCTACACAAAGTATCTATGTGCTTCAAGCCTATGTCACCCAGTCAAGAAGAGGACAAGCGACTGGAACTTGCGGCAGCTCTCTGCAATACTCTGTAAATCCTTTACACCGCACCGCAGGGGCCAAACATTGCTTCCTAACCGTGTGCGGTTATTCAGAATCCTCCTCTTTAATTTGAATAAGCCTATGTCCGAGCTCATGTGCAAGTCGCCCCGATCCCAGTGCCTGAGAGGATTTCCGCAAATCGCACTGTTACTGGTCCTCTCCTGTTCCATCGCATCCTCGGCAGATATCGCAAAACCCGTCTTGATCATCAGTCATGACCAGCAAGCCCTGTTCGTTCCTGGTTTTGTCATCGCTGAAAAACAGAAGCTCAACGGCCAGCAACTGGAACAATTATTCCGAGAGACGGTTGATGTCCACGCCGAAGCCGGCGTCGACATCGTCTCACTCTGTTTTTTCGCCCGCTACTCTACGGGCATGCCTCATAGTCGAACTGCCCAGACATGGAAGCCGACCCCGGACTTCTTTCCACGACCGGCCAAAGACTTCCTCTACAACGGCCTGGAGAAACT
>CAZXJC010000853.1:0-2916 GCA_964640885.1 uncultured Pirellulaceae bacterium
ACCGGGTCTCCGAAAGCAGCGAACAAGAAACCTGCTGACACGACCAACGAACCCTCGGACGCAACCAAGAGCACCGCGCGCTACCGTGAGAATTTCATCGTCTACCTCGGGACCAGTGACGAATCCCGAGAAAAACTCGAAGTCTTCCTACGCGAGCACAATGTTCCGTTTGGTCACTTACCACCTAACAACTCCATGAACATCCTCTGGATGTTCTTTTTGCTGCTGCCCATCGGCATCCTGCTTTTCTTCTGGATCTCGTATCGGCGTTCACGCGACCAAATGATGGGCGGAGGATTCCTTTCCGGATTCAGCAAGAGCCCCGCCAAGCGATTTGCCATCGGGGAGCAGCCCATCACCTTCAAAGACGTAGCTGGACTCGAAGGCGTCAAGGCAGATCTCAATGAAATCGTCGACTACCTTAAAGACCCTGCAAAATTCCAACGACTGGGAGGCCGCGTACCCAAAGGCGTATTACTCAACGGACCGCCTGGCACCGGCAAGACTTTGCTTGCTCGCGCCGTAGCCGGGGAAGCAGACGTGCCGTTTTATTCAGTGAGTGGCTCCGAGTTCATCCAGATGTTTGTCGGTGTCGGCGCCAGTCGCGTTCGTGATCTGTTCCAGACCGCTAAGGAGAATTCCCCGAGCATCATTTTTATCGATGAGATCGATGCAGTGGGTCGTCAGCGTGGCGCTGGTCTCGGCGGTGGACACGACGAACGAGAACAAACTCTGAACCAAATCCTCAGCGAAATGGACGGCTTTACCCAGAATGATTCCTCGATCGTGCTGGCCGCGACCAATCGACCCGACGTCTTAGACCCTGCCTTGCTGCGACCAGGCCGTTTTGACCGCCATGTAACGGTCAGCCGCCCCACGCTAAAAGGCCGTCGCGAGATTTTCAAGGTCCATGTGCGGGATGTACCACTGGCAGGCGATGTGGATCTCGGACAGCTGGCAGCTGGAACAGTCGGCCTCACCGGAGCTGACATCCGCTACTTGGTCAATGAAGCGGCCTTATGGGCTGCCCGCCAGGACAAGAAAGTCGTCGAAAAGGACGATTTCGAATATGCCCGTGACAAAATACTGATGGGGGCCAAGCGGGAAGAGGTTTTACAGGAAGATGAAAAAGAAAAGACAGCCTATCACGAAGCTGGGCACACACTGACTGCCTGGAAACTGGCTGGCGCCAACCCGGTACACAAGGTGACCATCGTGCCACGTGGACGATCTTTGGGTTCCACCCAAATGGTCCCTTCGGAAGATCGAATGAGCATGTCTGAAAATGAGCTCCGCGACCATCTCACCGTACTGCTCGGTGGCCGCGCCGCCGAACAACTGATCTACGATGAAACCACCGTCGGTGCTGAAAATGACCTTGAGCGCGCCACCAGTATGGCCCGTCGCATGGTCACCCACTGGGGAATGAGTGAACGGCTCGGACCGGTCAGTTACAAGACCTCCGATGAGGACCCCTTCCTGGGACGAGAAATCCACCAACAGCGACAATTTAGTGAACACACCATGGAAGTGATTGACCAGGAGGTTACCGGAATCCTTCACCAGGCTGCCGAGGCAGCCTACAACTTGCTCAAAGAACATGAACAGGACCTCAAAAACCTGGCGGAAACACTTCTACGAGAAGAAGAACTTGATGAACCGGCCATTGCTACAATCATTGGACCCTCGATACACGCCTCCGATGAACAGGAATCACCGGCTGAATCGACAAAACCGGTGATCCCTACGACCAGTCAACCGACCAGTGATTCTTCCACAACGACCCAACAGGTGACACGTGACCATCATCGCGGAGATGTCAAACCCCACGACAACTCGTCGGGGTCACCCCCACCCCCCGCTTCCGGCGACAATTGATTCAAGGACCTGATGACCAGCGATCCCAAGAAATCAAAAATCCGCGCCAAGTTTCGCAAGAAACACCAGCCGCGTGCCCGCAAGGGGGACCTGACTCGCGACTATCAGCAGCATGGCTTCGACGAAGAGGCAACTTCTTACACAGAACGAATCAGTGGCAAAGGCGACCTGACTCGCCACAAAACCATCATCGGTGACCACGCCGATGCCGCCAGCAGTGGCTTTGAGGTTCACTTGCACGTTGACGAAGACCAGTGTCTCGCCGGGCGCGTGCTCAGTGTTCACGGACTTGCCAGCGTGGTCGAAACGCTCGACGGAAGACGCTTTCAATGCGCCACCCGCCAATTGCTGAAATCACTAAACACCGAACAGCGTCATGTCGTTGCCTCCGGCGACCGGGTCCTTTTTCGACCCGAAAATGAAAACGAGGGTCTTATTGAACGCATCGAACCCCGCCACGGGATCCTCAGTCGCACCAGTCGCAACCGTCAGCATGTCATCGTGACCAACGTGGACCAGTTACTGATTGTCGTCAGCGCTGCCGAACCGGCAATCAAACCAAACCTGATTGACCGCTTCCTAATTACTGCAGAAAAAGCCGAAATCCCTGCGGTAATCTGCATCAACAAGATTGACCTCGTCGACCCTGCTGACCTGCAGCCGCTCATCGGAGTCTACGGGCAGATGGGCTACCAGATTCAGCTTGTTTCAGCTGAAACCGGCTTCGGAATTGAGGCCCTTCGAGCCATCGTCAAGGACCAGGAAACGGTCCTCGCCGGCCAGTCCGGCGTCGGCAAGTCAACTATTCTTAATCAGATCGAACCCGATCTCGACCTGCGAGTTAACGAAGTCAGCAGCGATAATCAAAAGGGACGCCATACGACCACGGCGGCAACCCTGCTCCCCCTTTCCTTCGGTGGTTACGTGGTCGACACCCCCGGTATTCGACAACTTGAATTGTGGGATGTAATTCCGGAAGAAGTAGCCGGTTTTTTCCGCGACCTGCGGCCCTACATTAATCGTTGCCGATTTCCTGAC
>CAZXJC010000854.1:0-3340 GCA_964640885.1 uncultured Pirellulaceae bacterium
CCTTCCACCATGCCTCGTAACATCGTCTCCAGTTGTTCGTTACTTTCCTGCAATTGCCCCATTCGGCGCCCTAGCTCCTGGCTCAACTGGGTGAGTGTTTGACCCAGGGTCTCAATCTCGTCACTCTGCTTGATCGAATCGACGTGTTGCAGATGATCACTGGCTAACTCCTGCGCCTGCTTCATCAACCTGATGGTCGGGGAAATTTCACGAGCCACCACCCGCTCGGTCAGCAACAATCCCGCCAGGGCAACAATGATACATAACTGAATCACCCGCCACTGAATCGCGGCCACCTGGTCGTCGACTTCCTTTCGTGGCAACGCGACCCGGGCAAAACCTAACACCTCCCCTTCATCCTCAAGCGCAATGCCAACATACCGCATGGGAAATTCCAGCGTGGCACTCATGCGGGTCGATTCGCCAATATCGTCATCTCGTTGCGCGGCCATCGAAAACTCGGGACGATTCAAGTGATTGTCCATAACCTGGGGATCCTCGTGAGAGTCGGCCAGCACTTTCCCCTCGGCATCAATTAGTGTCATCCGCATCCTGGTTTCCGACGACAAACGTCGGACAGTGAGCTGCAGGTTTGCCAGATCACCCGCATGAAGTTTCTGGGTAACATGTTCTCGCAGCATCAGAACCACCCCGCGCAGTTGCTGACTGAGACGTTTATCCAACTCGACCTGCTGCCAACGACTGGTCACCAGCCCAATCGTGGTCGCCAGCACAATGACCAGTCCAGCAAACGGAAGATAAAGTTTCCAGAAGGATCGAGATTTCCACATAAGGGCTTCTCACCATAACCTGTCAGGCAACACGCGTAGCACATGTCCAGAATACCAGAACTGGCTCTCTCTATCTGCTGCCAAGACTCGCTTTACCACACGACATCTCCCTAAATCAAATCTCAGCCCTGAGATAGGATCCTTCTATCCAGCAATTGCCGTGGTGCCGGGAAACCGGACGAGATTTATGGGCTTGAGCCAGCCGATATGGTATGCTAGGAACGTCCTTTCCAACGGTCAAAAAGTTTCCTGCGAAGCTTCCTTAAAAAAGGTATTAAGATGCTGTCAATTGCCGGACCTAAAGACAAAACACGTTTCTGTGACGGGCTTTCACGAAGGTCATTCCTGCAACTCGGCGGACTTGCCATGGGTGGCATTTCACTGCCCCAGTTGCTCGCCGCAGAAGCTCAAGCAGGAATCGGCAACTCTCATAAATCAGTCATCATGGTCTTTCTCTCTGGTGGGCCACCTCACCAGGATATGTTTGACCTGAAACCAGAAGCACCGGCAGAAATCCGTGGCGAGTTCAAACCCATTTCCACCGCCGTACCGGGCATTCAAATCGGTGAGTTACTTCCGCAACTGGCCAAACGCATGGATCGCCTGGCCATCATCCGATCCCTGGTCGGATCGATCGGACGCCATGCGGCCTTCCAGTGCCTGACCGGACAATCTTCAACGAATCAGCCCGCTGGTGGTTGGCCTTCCTTTGGATCAGTGGTCTCCAAGCTGCAGGGGCCGGTCGTTTCCGGTACTCCTCCGTTCATGAGCCTAACTCCTAAGATGAAAAGCGCTGGCGGGGCCGACCCGGGACAAGCTGGTTTCGCTGGTGGTGCCCACGTCCCGTTCGTTCCCAACGCCGATGGCCAGGGAAACTTGACCCTGCAAGGAATCAGCTTGCCCCACCTGCGCGACCGCAGCCAGTTGTTGACCAAGCTAGACCGCTTTCGTGAACAAGCCGATCAAATCGAGTCACTCGAAGGTGCCGATGCGTTTACTCGTCAGGCACTGGGGATCCTGACCTCCAGCAAGCTGGCCGATGCACTCGATCTCGAACAGGAAGATCCAGCACTACGAGACCGGTATGGCCGTGGCCCTGATACACCCGCTGGATACGGAGACGCTGGTCCGCTCAGGAACGATTACCTACTGGCCGCCCGTCGGTTGGTAGAAGCTGGTGTACGAGTTGTCAGTCTGGCTTACGGACGCTGGGACTGGCACGGCCGACCTCATGGAACCAATTTTGAAAACGCTCGCGACCATGTTCCGATCCTTGACCAGGGCATCTCCGCACTGCTTGATGATCTGGAAAACCGAGGACTGGACAAGGACGTCACCGTCATTGTTTGGGGTGAATTTGGGCGTACACCGCGCATCAACCCCAAGGGTGGACGTGATCACTGGCCACGCGTCGCGGCTGGCTTAATGTTTGGTGGCGGCTTACGAGGTGGACAGGTGATTGGTGCTACCAATCGCTTTGCCGAACACGCCGTCGATCGCCCGGTACATTTCCAGGAAGTCTTTGCGACGCTCTACAATCGCCTGGGAATCGATACCAACTATGCAACCATCAAGGATTTGAATGGCCGCCCGCGATACCTGGTCGACCACAACCTGTACCAGGCCATGCCGGAACTGATTTAAGCAGCTGCTTAGAGTTGCCAGAGCTTGACGTGCCGGTCAAAACTGCCCGAGGCTAACAGCTTGCCGTCAGACCGATAGCAAACGCTGTAGACCGTATTACGGTGACCTTCCAGGACTGCTGATTCCCGCAGTCGCTCCAAGTCCCAAAGACGAACCGTACCATCCTGACCACCCGTGGCCAGTTGGTTTCCTGTCGGAGAAAACGTGACTGTCTTGACGTAACCTTCATGTCCCCGCAAGCGGGTCTTGATCGTGCCAGCCGAAACATCCCAGAGAATGATCAAGCCGTCCTGTCCAACGGTCGCACACTGCTTACCGTCTGGGGAAAAATCAATTCCTTCCACCGGTCCCTCGTGTCCAGCAAGCTGTTTTTGTTCCGCCCCACTCTTCAAATCCCAGAGCCGACCTGTGCCATCTTTGCTGCACGTCGCTAACAACGGCTGGGTCGGACTGAGAGCAACTGCATAAACCACATCCTGGTGCCCCGTAAACACCTGCTGTTGCCCCCCGGGCGTCCAACTGCGAGCCATCTTGTCATAGCCACCTGAGACAAAGAACTTTCCATCCCGGGCATACTTGACCGAGGTTACGTAGGCCCCATGTCCGGTCAGCGATCCCTCGGGCGCTCCGGTCTGGGAATCCCAGATTTTCAGCGACTGGTCCAAGCTGGCCGAAACAACTTTCTTGCCGGCAGGATCATAGGCAACGGCATAGACGCCATCCCCGTGCCCTTTGAGCGTATGGAGTACTTCCCCTTTTTGCACATCCCAGAGCTTGACGTGATTGTCCAAGCTGGCCGACGCTAACTGACGACCATCGGGCGAAAATGCCACACCATAAACGGCGTTGGGATGACCGTTTTGCAAGGTTCGTGAAGTGATCTTAGGCTCTGCCATAATTTACTA
>CAZXJC010000855.1:0-3266 GCA_964640885.1 uncultured Pirellulaceae bacterium
GTTTGGATCAGATCGTTTCTGGGCAGGCAATCATGGTCGGTTAGCACCAGGTAATCGCAATCGGTTGCCCGAATGGAATCATTGAGAATTTTTGTTTTGCGAAATCCCAGGTCTTCGTGCCAGACATGCAGGATGTTCAAAGAATTTTCTTGTTTGAACTTCTCGATCAGGGAGCGGGTCTCCTCGCCCGAGCCGTCATCCGCCAGGATGACCTGGAAATCGTCGTCCGTTTGACACTGGTAGCCCCACAGCACCTTTTCGAGCCAGGCCGGGTTGTTATAGGTCGTAATAATCACCCCTAGTTTCATAGCTGTGACTCCCGACTGTTCCAGGCTTGCTGATAAACATCGAGGATTGATTCAACCTCCCTTTGGGCAGTGAACTGTTCGCTTACGCGTTGTAGTCCACAGGCGCCAAACGACTCTAGCAGAGTTGGGTTTACTAGTATTTTTTTCAGTGCTTCACGCAAGGCGGGCAGGTCGTCAGTGGGAACAAGGAACCCGGATTTTCCTTCTGCAATCATGTCGCGATAAGCACCGGTGTCCGAGGCAACCACCGCATTTCCACAGGCCATGGCTTCCAGCGGGACCATCCCGAATCCTTCGTAACGTGCAGGAGCGACCGTTAGGTCTAAGGCCCGCTGGTACCTGGGCATCTCTTCAATCGGGACAGGGCCTAGCCAGTGAAAACGATCTTCTAAACCTGCAGCGGTAATGGTCTGTCTTAGCTCCTGTTCAAACCCGCTAAACTGTCGGGTTGTCAGGCCAATCAGATAAGCATCGAACTGCTGATGCTCGTTGAGCAGTTGGCAGAGGCTTTCTACAAATAGATCAGTTCCTTTCTCGGGTCGAATCCTGCCAATGATGCCAATGGCATATTTGGATTTGAACCCCAACTCATCTTTTAACGCTTGCTTGTCATCGGACGCAATAAATCGCTGTGTGTCGACACCATGGGGCACGACCTTGACGGCTTGTGGTACAAAACTGGCCGCCACCTCACTCGTGGCAATAATGGCATCCATCGACCGAATTAATTGCCGAGGGTACCAAGAGTGTTTCCGTTTGGCAGCAGACGTAAAAACGAGTTTTAATTTGCAACGAAAGAGATGCTTGAAAATTAAGCCCCAGAACATTTCGTTGTTACGACGGGCGTGCCAGATTCGAAAAGGAACTCCTGTCGGTAACGGGCTGCGACAGATTTTCCAGGCCTGGCTGAGGCTTATGTTTGGAATGTCACCCTGGGGAGTGTTGGCAAGAAAGGCCAGGTCAATACGTTCCCTCATTAAAGGTAACAGGGAGCGAATAGTTGTACTGACACCAGTGATCCGCCGGTGCAAATCGGCGACAATAACATGAACAGAGGAAGCGTTTACAGGGTTCATCAAGTATCGTTCTTGAAGATAGTTGTTGCGACCTGGGAAGTTTGACATCCCCTTTTGGCAGGTTCCGGGGCGTCTGGTCCGAACTACCCTAACTTGGCCAACGGGAATATAGGTGGATTCGTTTTTTGGCACCAGATATTCTTTTCTGGTTGGCCAGTTTGGTAAGGCCAATCGGTGACTGAACCAGGGTCGGTGACGGCTTTTTCTCCAAGGGAGGACAAAGATGGTGGAAAAGTAGTCTATGCACGCTATTTGTCGAGCTTTGGAGGCAATCGAAAGATTGCCAGCGACGTTGGCAGATCTCCACCAAATGGGGTATACTGCTCCGCATCCCCAGGGGGGGACTCAAGCAGTTAGATGATGTTTTTTATCAGTATCGCCGATTCACGGCGATTTCCATCGACAACTTGGGGCATTCGGGCATAATTCGGACTTTGGTAGGAACTTAGCGATGGCTTTGTTCGTCTATCGGCTATTGGAGTTATTGTCGGCTGAGAGGCGAGTAATACGTCTGGCAATCGTTCTGCTGGACAGCCGAGGCAGCGGCGCTAGGATGGACAGGTAGTTTTACTTGGCCAGACAGTGCGAGGCTCTTTTCAGGGGAATCACTTTTTAGTGGGAAACAAAGCGATGAAGCGATCGAGACACATTGTGGTAGCGTTACTGACCGTAGGTTTAAGCGTTTGGGCTTCAGCAGGCTGGTTTTATGCAGCTCAACCAGAAACCAAGCAGCGGAGCGATTATCAAACCGCGATGCGCAATGGTAATTTCAAGGATGCCTATGCCGGTTTCCACAAATTATGTCTTGATCCTGAAACCGATCCGCGCCAAGTCGCCAATGATCTAACTAATGGAATTCAGTGTCTCAATCGCCTTGGGCGTTTGACTGAGTTTGATCAGTTTGTCGAAGAGACGGTTCAGGTGCATGCCAAGAACTGGCGTCTCCTGTGGACGGCTTCTCAGCAATACTTGCAGGCCCGACATTTTGGCCACTTGGTGGCCGGTGACTACGAACGGGGCGGTCGTCGCGGTGGTGGCGGCAAGATGGTCAATACGGTGGAACGAGATCGCATACGAGCGATGCAATTGATGATGCAGGCCCGACCCCTGGCCGAGTTGGACGACAACAAGACAGAAGTTGGCCATTTTTTCCACAGTTTTGCCAGGACCTTGCTCAATGGTCGCGGGCATTCGGAGGCCTGGCGACTGCAGTACTTGAGCGATCTCACCGAATTGCCTGACTACGTTGATGGTTATCCCTACTACCGCAACTACAACGGCGCACCCGTAGACGAAGAAGGTCAACCCGTCTTTCACAAGACGGTCAAACGCTGGGAAGATGCCAAGACCGATGGAGAACGTTGGCGTTGGGCTTTGGATCAAGCGGCCGAGCAGTCGGCCGAATTGCGATACGAGGTGCGTTGGGACTTTGCCTCTTTTTGCTACAACCAGTTTGGTGTGCAGACGATTGCCCAGGGACGTTTTATGCCGCGATTTTTTGGGTTGGCTGTTTCTGATGAGGATCGGGAAAAGAATGAGAGTGGAACCTATGCGTTGCATACACTCAAAGAGAACGAAACGATCGCCAAGCTGGCATCGGGAATCAAGCGGTTCGAATTGCCGGACGAATTTAATTTTCTGAAGATTTACCAGTCGATCAAAGAAGACAAACAGGATTCCTATCGCAAGAATGGCTATCAGAGGCTGTCGCAAATCTTCGCGAATCGGCGTCAGTATCAAGAATCCGCTGCCTCACTGACCGAATCGTTGGTCGAGTTTCCTCCCGTTCCGCGGGATCCCCGGCCCCGACAACTAGAGCAGATTACGGGGAACTGGGGACGTTTCGAGCCTATTTCCACACTAGCGACCGGTGGCAATGCCG
>CAZXJC010000856.1:0-2701 GCA_964640885.1 uncultured Pirellulaceae bacterium
TGAAACGCATCCTCGATATTGGCCGTCATCCTGCCAGTCTTGATCGACCTATCGGTGAAAGTGAGGATAATAGCTTCGGCGAATTCGTCGAGGACGTTTCCAGTGACAATCCGGTAAAAATCGCCAACAATGGTATCCTACGGCAGAGAATCGACCATTTACTCAAAACGCTTACCTATCGTGAACGAGAGATCATTCGGCTTCGGTACGGACTGGGGGATGGTTACACGTACACCCTGGAAGAAGTCGGCCGCATCTTCAAGGTTACCCGCGAACGGGTACGACAGATCGAAGCCAAGGCGGTTCGCAAACTTCAACATCCGGTCCGCAGTGGCCAACTGGAGGGCTTCTTGCAGAGTGCGGCAAGTTGAAGCACTCTGCTCAACCCAGTCCCAGCCTGCTGGCTCCCCGGACTGCACCAAGCACAACCAAGCCGTTGGCCTGATGGCCAACGGCTTTTTTTATGCCCACACGAGATCCGCTATCACACCCACCATTTACTTGACTGAGGAGTAATGATTTCATGTCATTAACGGCTTCATCACTTCGCGACCTGCATCGCATTCACCAACAACAAACAGACTTGAATGATCGCTTGGCCGCTGGACCAATACGCATCAAGGCTGCCGAAGCAGCGGTCCAACAACTCCAAGATTCATTCGACAATGTCAAAGACAACTACACTCAGGCTCGTGTTCACACTGATGATCAGCAGCTTCAATTGCAGGAACGGGAACAACGCATCACCGATACCCGTGGAAAACTTAATACCTGTGCTACGAATAAGGAATTTCAAACGCTCAAAGACCAGATCGAAACGGATACGCAGGAAATCGACCTGCTGGCCGACAAGATACTCGAACTGCTTGAGGGCCTCGATGAACACGAGACTAGCGTTAACGCCTCCCAAGAAGATCTAGACAAGGCAAACCAGGAACTGAAAAAGATCCGTGGAGTGGTCGAGTCAGCACAAGCTGGCCTGGAAAGCGATTTAAAACGCATCCAAGACGAGTTAGAGAAGGCCGAAGCATCTCTTCCTGGCGACTTGCGCAGTGATTACAAGAGAATTGCACAATCCATGGGCGAAGATGCACTGGCAGCTGTCGACGACGATGTTTGTGGTGGCTGCTTCCAAACACTCACTCCACAAACGATCAATGAGCTGCTAATGGCAAAACCCGTTTTCTGCAAGAGTTGCGGTCGACTTCTATACATGGCTGCTGATCCAGCCTCGGAAACTGAGGAGTAACCTCTCAGCGGGGGACAGCAGAGGCAGTTTTTTTTACTGCTTTCGGGACAAGTGACTTTACAGCAGCCAAGCAGTCTAAAACAATGTAAGGGTTCGCCAGACAGGCGGACCGATGCGACCCTTATCGAGAGGGCCGCATTTTTTGCATCCCTGCCGGAGAGACCAGATGACCGACTATGTTCCGATGACCCGAGAAGCCTATGACCGCAAAAAGGCCGAGGTCACTCGACTTGAAAATGAGGAACTTCCAAAAATTGCCGAGCACATAGCGGCTGCGAGGGCCGAAGGCGATCTCTCCGAGAACGCTGAATATCATGCTCAGCGAGAAGCCATGGGAATGTTGCAAGCGAAGGTAAACCTGATGCGGAGCGAACTGGCGCGAGCCAGTATCATCGATCCTTCTAAACTGCCGAAAGACGAGGTTGTTTTCGGGGCTACCGTTACCGTCAAGGATCTCGATTATGATGACGAAGAACAATTTACTCTCGTCGGAGCTGGCGACGAGGATTATGATGCTGGGCGTTACCTAATCACTAGCCCCATCGGCCAGGGATTGCTGGGAAAGAAAAAGGGCGACAAGGTAGAAATCGAGGTGCCTAAAGGCACGCTTCGCTTCGAAATCATTGAAATCTCGTTCGAAACCGAGTAGGCCCCTGCCCCAACCCCAGATTCCCTGCCACCGGTTCGATCAGCGTTGATTCGGAAAGCCTCTCACTGTTCAAGCATTGATCCAACTATTGACCGCCTCCAGGGCAGCTCCGATGCTCTCGTGAAACACCTGATCTGCGGTCGCATCCTGCGGTGTTTCATCCTGGTTCACGATGACAACCCGGGCACCCTGCTGCTTGGCAAGCCGTGGCAAGCTGGCCGCTGGCTCAACCACCAGGGACGAGCCCAACACCAGCAGAAAATCTGCGTCTCGTGCCAGGGTCATGGCAGATTCGAGCACTTCTGGGTGGAGCGACTGACCAAATGAGATAGTCGCATGCTTAAGCATCCCACCGCATTGGCCGCAACTGGGAACCTGGTCTGTTTCCATGAACTGGTCAACCATCGGTTCGGCATCATAGCGCTGCTCACACTGCAGGCAAGCAATCTTGCGAGCGGTACCATGCAATTCAATCACTCGCTTACTGCCAGCCAATTGATGCAAGCCGTCTATATTCTGGGTAATGACCGCTTGCAAGTCTCCAGCGGCCTCCCACTGCGCCAGCAACGTATGCCCCAAGTTCGGCTGGCTATCAGAAAATTCTCGATGAAAAACGGACTTCTGTCTCCAGTACTCATAACGCGATTCCGGGCTGGCAACGAAGTCGTCGAAATAAACAGGCTGCGTCGTGGCCCAAATACCATGGGGCGTCCGATAGGCCGGAATGCCACTTTCGGTACTAATACCCGCCCCTGTAAAAACGACCGCCCGCTGCGCTGCGACTAACCATCCGGCGACCTGCT
>CAZXJC010000857.1:0-2652 GCA_964640885.1 uncultured Pirellulaceae bacterium
CAGTGGATGACGTGCCTGGAGAAGCGGCCATCCTGGTCCGCTACCTAGGGAAAGTTACCGTGGCCCGGATCCGTTTACCACAACAGCAACCGCCCACGCGACCACCGGTCAACAACGACATCGACAAGCTTGTCTGGGATCGCCTGCAAACGCTGGGAATTCAAGCTTCTACCACGACCGGCGAATCGCAGTTTCTGCGACGAGTCTATCTCGACACGATCGGCACACTCCCAACTCCCCAAGAGACCAGGTCCTACCTGGCCGATCAGTCGCCCAAAAAACGAAGTGAGTTAATCACGCGTTTGCTCCAACGCCCGGAATACGCTCAGTACTGGGCAATGAAATGGGCCGATATCCTTCGCGTCGACAAGGAGATCATCAAGCCAGTCGGCACGATCGCCATGACACGCTGGTTAACGGAACAATTCTCCAACAACCTTCCTTACGACCAATTCGTAAGGAAAATTGTGACGGCTCAGGGAAATACGCTCAGTGAAAGTCCGGCGGCTTTTCACCTGGTCCATAATAATCCTGAGAAGCTGGTTCGCAGTGTCAGCCAGGTCTTTCTGGGTGTGCGCATCGAATGCGCGCAGTGCCACCATCATCCGTTTGAAAAATGGTCCCAGGCCGATTATGCCGCTTTCGGCGGGTTTTTCACCGGAATTTCTCGCAAGGGGAGTACCGCCGGAGGAACTAAAATCTTCGACAAAGGGGGCCAGGATCAAAAACATCCACGCACGGGTGAACTGGTTCCCACCGCCGGACTGGGAGGCCCACCGCTGGCGCCCGATGCACTACTGCACCGGCGGCAGGCACTGGCGGATTGGATGACCGCAGCCGACAACCCGTTTCTGGCACGCATGATTGCCAACCGACTCTGGGCGCATTACCTGGGCCGCGGCCTGGTCGAACCGATTGATGACATGAGAGCCACCAACCCGGCAAGCAACGAGCCGCTAATGGAACTACTTGCCCAACGGCTGATCAAGAATGGCTATGACCTGAAGGACCTGACACAGTTCATCCTCAACAGCAAGACCTATCAACTCAGCGCAGAAACCAATGACTCCAATGCCCGCGACAACCAGAACTTTTCGCACGCGGCCTGGAAACCCGTTCCGGCCGAGGTGTTACTCGACGCCATCAGCCAGGTAACCGGGATCGCTGAACAGTTTAATGGCTGGCCGGAAGGATACCGGGCAATCGAAATCTGGGACAATCGAATGCCGAGTTATTTTTTCCGCATCTTCGGCAAGCCCCAACGCGTGAGCGTCTGCGAATGCGAACGGGGCAACGAGCCCAGCATTGTTCAGGCTCTGCACCTAATGAATTCAACCGAAACAATGGCCAAGATCAGTCACCGGCAAGGACGTGCAATTAAACTGGCGACTTCGACGCTAAGTGACGACAAGATTATCGAGGAGTTATACTTGGCGGCCCTGGCACGTTTGCCTCGAGACGCAGAATTGGCACTGATGCGAACCGCCTTTCAAGCTCCAGAAACAACACGCCGCAAAGCCATCGAAGATATCATGTGGGCTCTGCTCAACACCCGAGAATTCGTTTTCAATCACTAACACGGAAACACCAACGGACAAGGACTATCATGTTCACCATACCCTTTGGAAAATCAGAACAACAGTGCGACAAGGTTTCCCGTCGAGATGCCCTTACCCTCGGTGCAACCGGATTGCTGGGAGGCCTCTCCTTGCCCGGCTTGCTGAACCTGCAGGCTAATGCAGCCAATGGCAAGCAGCCCAAGGTCAAATCCGTCATCTTCATTATGCTCGAGGGCGGGCCCAGCCACATTGACATGTGGGATCTCAAGCCATCTGCCCCCGCAGAGATACGCGGTCCCTTCAACCCAATCTCCACCAGTGTTCCGGGAACTCAGATCGGCGAAATCTTGCCCCATTGCTCAAAGATCGTCGACAAGTTTGCCATCCTGCGCAGCCATAGCCATCGTGACAATGCCCACCAAACGGGACGACACTGGGTCATGCCCGGTTACCCCCCGAATTTCCCTGATGGCCAAGCCAAGGGAATCCCATTTAACGACCATTACCCCTCGCTCGGTTCGATCATCTCGCGAGAGTTGGGGCACCGTGGAGCAGTCCCGCCTTATATCGAGGTTCCTGAACCGATGGGACCTGGTGGCCCTGGTTTCTATGGTCCGCAATATGCACCCTTCACCGTGGAAACCGATCCGGTCGACCCAGCCTTCGAGGTTCGTGATCTCAACACGGCCAAGGGAATTGATAACGAACGTTTCAATCGCCGCAACACACTGCTTAAACGAGCTGATTCCCTGGGCGCAGGAGCCAAGAGCAGCGGTAAAGCGGAGACCCTAAAGACCTACTATGAAAAAGCACTGGAATTGGTAACCAGCCCAGAAGCCAAAAAAGCCTTCCGCATCCAGGATGAAGACGACAAGGTCCGCCAACGGTATGGCCTCACATCGATCGGCCAGTGCTCGCTGCTCGGACGCCGATTAGTCGAGGCAGGGGCTCGCTTCATCGGGATTTCCCACGGCAGTTGGGATACCCATGTTGACAACTTTACGGGTCATCAGAAAGCGCTCGTTCCACCCACCGACCAGGCCTTCAGCGCCCTGGTAGAAGACCTCGAACAACGGGGCCTGCTAGATGAGAC
>CAZXJC010000858.1:0-3209 GCA_964640885.1 uncultured Pirellulaceae bacterium
ATTAATGTGGCCCGCGGGCCCGTGGGCGTTGAACAGGATCTCGTTGAAGCTTTACAGTCAAACCTCCTGCACGCGGCTGGCATTGACGTCACCGAGAGTGAACCCTTGCCAAGCGACAGCCCCCTGTGGGACCTGGAAAACGTCTTGATCACTCCTCACGTCGGAGCTCAATCCGCACGCAGGGTCGACGATACAACTGACTTTGCCTGTGACAACCTACGGCGATTTCTAGCCGGGGAGCCGCTGGACAACCTGGTCGACAAACGACTCGGTTACCCGGCCCGCACAAAACCTTAACACTTCCTTAACAGCCGAGTGCTAGCAGCTCATTTATCTGTGGCAATTCGCCTAGGCGCAAAAAAAAACGGGAGCTACACTGAAATAAGATTGGGAACGGATGCCAATCACTACTTAAGAATTGTTGAACCTGCTGAAGTTAAATAGTACACCATGCTTACGACGATGCGTTTGGGACGCCTTCCCACCATCTCTCAGTCCTCTGATAGGACACCTCGACCTTGTCAGGAACTGCTCGCTAACTATCGCGAGATTCTTCACTCTGACCGTCAACACTGGACGGCTCACTATCGCCTTATGAAGCGCCTTGGCTCTGGTGGCCAGGGTGTTGTTTACCTGTCCGAGCGACGTGGCGCTGACGGATTCACATTACCTGTCGCCTTAAAGGTGTTTTCTCCGGAGCGTTATGATTCGGAACGCAGTTACCAGGATAGCATGAGTGAGATTGCCCGGGTGGCAGCCCACATCGCACTAATCCAGCACGACAACTTGCTCGCGGTACATAATTTTGTCGATCGCAATCGAATTCGCATGCTAGTCATGGAATGGATCGAAGGCTACGACTTGCGGAAGCTGCTAGTACCGAAAACAGTCAACCGGGTCGAACAGCGTGTCAGCAAACGGCGCTGGGATCACATCAATCGATTCATTGTTACCGCGGGTCCCAAGCAACCTCGCTTTCAGCCTGGCATGGCAGTTGCAATTGTCCGGGACTGTCTGTCCGCCCTGGCCGCATTGCATCGCAATCGCATCGTTCATGGTGATATCAAGCCCGGCAACATCATGCTAAAGCGTACGGGACACGTTAAAATCATTGATACGGGTTCAGCGTTCGAGATGGATGCAACTCCCGGTCAACGCGGCTGCACGCCCTCCTACGCAGCACCGGAGGTGCTGGAAGGAAAAGACATTACCCCGCTCAGCGATTTAGCTTCGATTGGGTACGTGTTAATCGAGCTGCTGGCCGGGCAAACGCCGTTTAGCGGGATCAACAACTATCGGGAATTACTAGAAGCCAAGCGACGGTTACCTCAACAATTGGAAACCTTCTTACCTGACGACATTGCTTCCAACTCGATCTTGCTGAATTTCTGTCGACGACTGATTGCCTGGGATCCTGCCCAGAGATTTGCCAATGCCGAGGCAGCTGAGCTACTGGACGACGGAGCGGCCGACTTCCACAGGCAACTGGTCCTCACCAACAATGCCAGCGAATACTACAATGAAATTCGTGTCTGGCTCGAAGAGTTACACGAATTAGAAGAGACCCAGGCCGGCGAATTTACCATCTAGCAGCTTGGTCGACGCCCGCTGAGCCCCTTTGAAGAGTCCGCCAGTTCTGGCACAATCAGCAGCGCGGGATAAGCATCTTCTCCCGCGGCAAACCCTGTTCGGGAGCGACTTCGATTGATGCGTGTGTCTATCATTATTCCAGCGCTCAATGAAGCGGCTGTCATTGAGCGTGCCATCACAGCGGCCTGGCAAGCGGATGCCGACGAAGTTATCGTGGTCGATGGCGGAAGCCATGACGATACCGTGGCCCGGGCAGAAGCGGCTAACTGCAGGGTCATCGCTTCCAGTCCAGGTCGAGCTTGTCAGCAAAACCGCGGAGCCGCCGAGGCAACCGGAGACGTGTTGCTCTTCCAGCATGCTGATAACTGGCTGGACAATACGGCCCTTAAACAGGTTCATCGTGCGCTGCAGAAGCCCAGCATCATCGCTGGTGCTTTTGAACAACGAATCGCAGCTCCTGGCTCTCTCTACCGCTGGCTGGAACGTGGCAATGCCTGGCGAGCACGCTGCTGGGGATTACCTTATGGAGACCAGGGAATCTTTTTACGTCGCCAGGCGTTCGAACAATTGGGTGGATTTCCCAACGTGCGCCTGATGGAAGATGTACTGCTTATGCAACGAGTACGCCGCAAACGACGGCCCGTATTGCTGGCGGGCCCTATTCACATTGACCCGCGTCGCTGGCAACGCCATGGGATTGTCCGTCAGACGCTGCGCAACTGGACCTTACTGGCAGCGCTGCGACTGGGAGTAACCGCAAACGAGCTGGCTCGTTTCTACCCACGTCATGACCAGTCGGCTACACCCGACTAAAACGCGGGCATTCAAGCACCCGGGGGCTTGAGTTCATAACGACGGATTTTTCGGTCGAGTGTTGAGCGTTCGATACCCAGGATGCCAGCCGTTCGACTTTTGTTCCAGCCTTCCTGCTTGAGTGTGATGGCGATGTGCCGCGCTTCCATGTCAGCCAGTGACATGGGTTCGTAAGCAGACTGGGTGATAGGAATTTCTCCTGACTCAGTTGCCGAGGCTAGATTCGAAAGGGTGAGGTCCGATACTTCCAGCCGCGTATTTCGAGTCAAAACAACCGCTCGCTCGACGACATTCTTCAGTTCACGAACGTTGCCAGGCCAGTGGTATTGGGTTAAAAGCTCTTCCGCTTCAGGCGTAAACCCTTCCAGGTGCCGTCCCGTATCGAAATTAAATTGTGCCAGGAAAAATTCAGCTAATTCCAATACATCTTGCGGACGTTTCCGCAGTGGAGAAACCTCAATCTCCAGCACATTCAAACGGAAGTAAAGATCGCGACGAAAGGTCCCTTCGGAAACGGCCGCTTCCAAGTCTCGGTTAGTCGCAGCGATGACTCGTACATCGACTTTAATCGCCTGGTTACCACCCACTCGCTCAAACGGATGGCCTTCCAATACTCGCAAAAATTTCGCTTGGATCGACGGGCTCATCTCGCCGATTTCATCCAGCATCAGGGTTCCCTGGTCAGCAGCCTCTTACTAGCCAACTTTCCGATCCTTAGCCCCTGTGAAGTCTCCATTTTCGTGTCCTAACAATTCACTAACCAGGAGTGTTTCAGACAACTCTGCTCAATTCAAGCAAACAATGTG
>CAZXJC010000859.1:0-2877 GCA_964640885.1 uncultured Pirellulaceae bacterium
GCCCCCGACGGGGTGTATCAGTATAATTTCCTCCTGTATGGTGGAGCATTCGACAATGGTGAAAAGTTGCGTCGCCAGACTGTAAGGATACGGAAACCGCCTGCTTTGGGTCAACTTTTGTCTCCAAGGCACCATTCATTTCAGAGCGATGAGCTACGCTATAATGCTCTGAAATTTTTCCCTGATGACTACCTACGATGAATTGCATGCCGCCATTCTCTTTCCACGCGGGTGATAAAGCTAGCCAGCAAGTGACAGCATTGTCCGAGCCACGGGTTTTCTGCCAATATCCTGCATCTTGGTGCCACGGCACCTCGGCTGGATGATGGGCAGGTTTGAAAATCATCTGATCATAGATATAGATAGCGTCTTGTCCGATCAGTTGTTTGGCAACATCCCATGCTTACAGGAAATAGGCGTGTTCTTGCCAACCCGTAATATGTTGCGATGGGTTGACAAGTTGTACCATCCGTCCCTTAACATGATTGCTTCCGGAGGCGGGAACGTGGATCTCACCAGAGGTAGCTTGATCATAGTTATAGGTTAGTTCTGCAACTTGCGTTTGGTTAATAAAGCTTTCTACCTTGATGAAACCTTGCTTGTGAAAACGGTTGATTAGATTGTCTGAAAGTGGAAATTTCGACACAATTTCTCCAATATCAAGGGAAGACTAAATAAAAAGTTGGATTTTTCAAAGTAATCAGGCATCAGTAATTAAATGGAACTTCAGTTAACCATCTTTAAAAAAAAATAACCAAAGCGGAAGATCCATGAAGCATGGTATGCCAATTTTGTGATTCAGTCAATCAATTTTCATCCGCGCGGTCGAAATTGTCCAAAGCTAATATTAGGCCACGGGTCTTTCTGACACTCGATAGGTATCCAAGGTTTAAGTTGAATGATATGCTTACTTAAACCCGTGCTTTAAGATTACCTTGTGCATGGGATAATCAGTTGGGTCTCAGCTACCCATTTGGAATTGGTTAGTATCTGCATGATGCTTCGTAGGCAGAAAAATCCAATCGTTCTTGCTTTATTCCCACGAAAATGGTCGAAGGAGCAGAGTATGGCTCAACAGTCTCATTAATGTTGGAGATATCACGTTAAGTCAAGTAGAAACCGGTGGCTACGCCTTTAATCATCGGTGGCACTGACACATTCTCGCCCTCTCTTGGTGGTTTTGTTATGGATTATGTTTTAACCACGGGTCTAGCTACAACAGGGTTGTCAGAAACTACCACTTTCAATCTCAGCGGCGATGACATCATTATCGCACTGAGGCAATGCTATGTTCACTTGATGATGGTAGCGATTCCATCTAGTAACTCCTCTGATTTTCTGGGGATTCCTGATCACTCAAGAATTTCAGTGGCGTGAGATATAAATGTGACCTGGATTGGTGAATTTTCACGCTTACTGAAAGAAAATACTGGATATTCGAATCTGTTAACAATAAAATCTTAGGCCTAATTTTAAAACATTTGCAATAATAGGACTGTCGATTTTACATAATTTTGATCGGTAGAAACAGCTTATAACGATGAGGTTGGAATTGCGAGGGAAGAGGCGTAAAGTCGCTTTACATGCTTTAGCGAAGAGATTGTGGCCTATCCAGATATCATTACAGAGGTGAGGCATAGACTCAGAAACTGGTATCGAACTGCAGCGAAAGCAGTCGAAGCGAAACAAGAACACCGTGAGCTTATCGTGCCACATACAAGTTCAGAGGACATGCTACCACCCACCTCAGAAAAACACTATAGCTGCTAATTTTTGTGATGGCAGATCCTCATGATATAATTTACCCATTTTGGGTGAAAGATTTTTCTGAGTGCGTCTCTTAATAGGTCTCAAAATATTTTAAAGGGGAGATAAAAGATCGAACCCTCGATTAATAATCGATTTTACCAAGCGAAATTAACGATGAAAACTTCAATCATTTCTCCTCGCTGTTTGTTTAAGTATCTCAATGCATAACTGCATTATCCGTGAATCAGCTCCCTGTTGCTGTTCCACGAATTTCCTATCTAGCTCTTTATGTTTTATATGTAGTAAGAATGTCCGTAGTTGTTCGGGTGAGGTTAGAGGAACTGTCAGCCCGTTTCGATTAGTCTTTAGTATCTCATTGATGCCTCCCATGATTAAGCTTCCTGCAGGCGTCCCCATCAATGTTGCCTCAATTAGGATAATTGAAGTGATTCCCAAGACTCTGTCTTGCTGATGTAACGTGGCAAGAACGTCTGTGCTTTCGTCAATTTCGAACGGAATGCCTGATTGCTCAAGTAGCCTAAGCGAAGTGCGACATTTGCCTTGACGGGGATGGAACCTTATGAGTAATCGATTCAATGGTTCATAATCGACTAAGATTTTGATCAAAACACTTAAAATACTAATTTCATTGGCATTTGGCTCAGGCGTAAACAAAATATTACGTGCGGGTTCTACTATACTTTTCTTTGATTTTTGTTTGGTAATTAGCCATGAAAAATAAGGTTGTCCTACAATACGGATTCGATTTTCAGGCAATCCCTCCATCTTCATCTCAGTAGCACAAATTTCATCTACTACTGTAATTACATCGGGGAAAATCGGCGTTACATCAGGATTGCCTGCAGCCTGCAACCGTTGACGACAATTGCCCCAGTAGTCAAAGATCGCAATGCTGGGGATATGTTTCTGTTTGGCGCAAGAAATAGCATCTATTTCAAAATCATCAAATTGCGATGTTCCAGTTATAAAAATATCTCCTCTTAGTTTACTAAGGAGGGTTTGGTGATCTTCAACAACCGGCGTGTGAGAAACACCAATTCGTTGGAACTGCGAGACAGCTGGTCCTTTGGTATAAGCTTCAACTTTCGCCCCTTCTTTACGAAGGGC
>CAZXJC010000860.1:0-5704 GCA_964640885.1 uncultured Pirellulaceae bacterium
GCCGCTGATGGTTACTCGGTCTGCATCAATTACTTCAAGAACCAGGAAGCGGCTGATTCCCTTGCTACGGAAATAACGGCAGGCGGTGGGAGCGCTACTACCTGCGGCGCCGACGTCGGTTGCGAAGACGCCCGCCAGCAGCTCGTCGACCATACCTACGACACCTACGGACGACTCGATCTGCTCGTTAACAATGCGGGAATCACCTCCCAGGGTCGAATGGATTTACTAACACTGACCAACGAAAGCTGGGACCGAGTCTTTGCAACCAACCTCAAGGGGCCGTTTTTTTTGGCTCAACAGGTCGCCACGCGAATGATCGAACAAATCGGCCAAGGAAAAATGAGCCGTGGGACCATCATCAACATATCCTCGATCTCTGCCTATGCCACGTCTACCAATCGTGCCGATTACTGCATGGCCAAGGCAGCTATGCAGATGATGACTTGGCTCCTGGCCGATCGACTTGCTGCCGAGCAGATCTGGGTCTACGAAGTTTGCCCCGGTGTTATCGACAGCGACATGACCGCGCCAGTACGTGACAAATACGACCAGCTAATCGCCGAAGGAATGACTCCCATACGACGCTGGGGAACGGGTGACGACGTCGCCCGCGCCGTAAGCAACCTGGCCTCTGGTGAATTCCCCTTTACCACGGGCGAACGGATCAATGTTGATGGGGGCTTCCATATCAGACGCTTGTAAGACTCCCGCGCTTCGTTGCTCTCCCACACTTTAGTATAACTAGAATGAAATTTTCGTTCCTCGGATTCAACTCGCACGCACGACCTCTTGCTGAGGCCATCCTCGCTCACCCCGAGCACCAATTCGTCGCCGTCTACCACCCGGATCCCGAGTTTCCCGCTGAAGACTTTCCGGGCGTGCAACAAGAGGAAGCCTGGGAAGCTGTCCTCCATATCAGTGAATCCGCCATTGTCGTGATCGCTCCGCTTAACGACATCGCAGAACAAGAGGATCGCCTGCGGCGCGTTGTTCAATGCGAACTGCCAGCAATTGCCCTCCAACCATTTTGCACCGTGTTGGCGGCCTTTGAAATGGAAATGATCCAGGCCCAAACAGATGCACCGTTAATCTGCTATACCCCCGCCGATTATCACCCCTTTCGAAACGAACTGGCCAACTGGCTGGCTGAAGCCACAACTTCACCCGTCGGGCGTATCTGGCAAATCGCAATCCACTCGAATCCCCGTGCTATGAATCGCGACCATGTCTTAAAGCAGCTTGCCTACGACGTTGCTGTCGTTCGCAACGTTGCTGGCCCGGTACGCCAGGTCTCTGCTGTCACCAATTCGGCCGCTGAAGATCACTTCGACAACCTTAACGTCACCTTCACCACCGACTCATCCGCACTTTTCGCCTGGTACCTCGACCGATCCATCGTAGACCACCCTTGTGAATTACGTCTTCACGGGGCTGATGGGGACCTCGTTGTCCAACTTTCCAACCAACACGCTTGCTGGCACGTACCCGGAAACCCGCCATCCAGGCCCATCGAGGCAGCCACCGCCTTTTTGGCAACCCTTCCAGGCCGCCTCGACCCGACCGCCAACGATAGGTCTTGGGTCAACTGGTGCCAAGACCTTGATGTCGCCGAAACCGTACCAACTTCGTTGCGGCGGCGGCGCTCCATTGACATCCTCGACGAACCAAGGACCGAGGAAGGTTCCTTCAAGGGTGTCATGTCGATGGGTAGCTGCGCCCTACTGCTAGCAACTTTATTCATTCTTCTGGCAGGAACTATTCTGGACGGCTTCCGGTTCCCCGCAAAAAAGAACAGTTATCGACTCGCGGAACCAGCAGACGGCCTCTCGACAGATTCTGCCGCACCTACCAGATCGCTCTGGATTCGGCTCTGGCCGGTTTACCCCTTTGCCCTTTTTCTACTGCTCCAATTACTGCGTTTCGCGATCCAACAGCCAGGCAGCCGCCCAAGTGCCACGATCGCTGCCTCGCAAGAACCGCGGGCTCCCCCCGACTGATTCTGAGGCATTACTGGCCAGTCCCCCTCCCGCGCCTCCTCATCACCGAGGAGCGGCACCAGTCTTTTTCCGCGATTCTTGAAATCAACCGCGGTTTTCTCTGGCAAGCTAGAGAAAGTCTACCGCTTGGCTACTGACTGCGTGGAGGCACGGCGGATGTCGTTCCGATGCAACACCTAAGGTCATTGCACGATCCACCTCTATTGAACGAACGCTGCCGCTACCATCTCCCTATGATTCGCCACCCTGCCACTGTCGCCACCCTCTGCTTACGAATCGGTGGTCCATTGCTAGCAGCGCTCTTGTTTTTGGCCACTAGCCAGATCGCTAACGGTTCGGATCTTCGCTTGAGTCCGATCGTCAAGGCCGTGCAGAATGCGAGCCCGGCCGGTGTGAATATCCATGGCCGCAAGACCGTTCGCAACCGCAGTGCTGGTCGCCCGATGCAGGCTACCGAGCGCCAGGTCAACGGTATGGGGACGGGAATCATCTTTGACGAGCGCGGTTATATTCTTACGAACTATCACGTTGTCCAAGGGGTCGTTTCCATTATCGTCACGCGGCACGATCAAACTACCCACACGGCTACGCTCGTTGCCCGTGACACGCCCTCTGACTTGGCTATTATAAAAATCAACGCTCCCAAGCCGCTGCCAATCATCCGAACCGGAAATTCCTCGTCGTTATTGCCCGGTGAAACTGTAATCGCCGTCGGCAACGCCTATGGCTACCAGCACACGGTGACCCGTGGAATCGTCAGCGCCTTAAACCGGGATGTCCAAGTCAACGAAACGCAGCGTTATGCGAATCTTATCCAAACGGATGCGAGCATTAATCCCGGGAACTCTGGCGGGCCCTTGTTGAACATTGATGGACAGATGATCGGCGTCAATGTTGCCGTTCGAATTGGGGCACAGGGAATCGGCTTTGCCATACCGTCAAATGATGCCCTCGATATCGCCGCACGCCTGCTTTTCGAAGCCGGCCCTCCTGTCACGTTGGGAGTTGACGCCATGACGCGATACACTTCTGATACATCTCGTTATGTTGTCAGCAGGGTGCATGCTGACAGTTCCGCCGCGACCCAGGGTGTGCAAGCTGGTGATGTAATCCTGAACGTAGCGGGTATTCCAGTTCGCAACCACTTGGACTATCAACGTGCCCTTCTGAGGACAAGTTCCGGTTCCCCTGTGTCAATATCGTTGCAGCGTGACGCTAAGCAATTTGAGGTGCATTTGCTGCGATCCGGTGCTGCCGTTCTTCCCGCCACTGTGCCCAAGCGAGCCTGGGACGAACTTGGTGTCCGCACCGCAACCGTTGGTCGAGTTAGGCTCGGTGCCCACCAAAAGCGTTATCGTGGTGGTTTGCGTGTCGTCGAGATACGACAGGGGAGCCTGGCCGACAAAAACGGAATTCGGGCCCAAGACGTCTTGTTGGGTATTCACAAGTGGGAGACTGTCAACTTGGACAATCTGTCCTACATACTTTCTAGCTCGGAATACAAGAATAAGACTCCCTTGAAATTCTATCTGCTCCGAGACCAGCAAGTCCTCTTCGGCCACCTCGCTGCTGAGCCCGGTTCCTAAGCTAAGCCCCCTTTCGTTTCTGTAGCCTGTAGGGACGCTTGACTTTTTTGTTCATCGTTTCGAAAATCGGGTTCGCGAAGTGTACTCCACCGCAACGATAGAAAAGCGACCTCTGATGGGCACGCGTCATGGAACTTGAAATCTTACGCTGGCTACGAGACCGCCTTCCCCAGTCGAGCCGGGTTCTCGTCGGCCCCGGCGACGACGCCGCTATTGTCGACTGGAGCGGCGTTTCGCGACTACTGGTTGCCTGTGACACGATCGTGGAAGGCTTGGACTTTACCCTCGACACGTGTTCTGTAGCCCAGGTCGGTCGCAAGGCCCTAGCGATTAATCTTAGCGATCTGGCAGCAATGGCGGCCACCCCGGTGGCGGCGACCGTTTCCATCGTTTTACCGCATACCAACAGCCTTGGAATTTGCCAGGAATTAGTTGAAGGCATGCTGCTGCTAGCAGAGTCGGCTGCCGTCGATCTCGTTGGTGGAGATATTAGCATTTGGGATGGTCCGTTGATAATTACTGTCAACGTTACTGGCCAACCGGGTGAACATGGGTCTTGGACTCGCCGCGGTGCTACCGCCGGCGACACCATCCTCGTTACTGGTCGCCTTGGCGGTAGTATCCTCGGTCATCACCTAACCTTCCGGCCCCGTCTAGCTGAAAGCCAACTGCTCTCAACGGATTTCACAGTCAAGGCGGCCATCGATATCAGCGACGGCCTCGCCATCGACACGTATCGTCTTGCTTCTGAGAACGGCTTGCAGGCCATACTTGATTTGGCCTCAATCCCAATCTCCGAGTCCGCCGTTTCTTTGGCACGGTCGGAACCTACCGGACTTACAGCACTTGAGCACGCTCTTCAGGACGGTGAAGACTTCGAGTTATTACTGGCAGTTGGTCCCAGCGACACGTCACGCATTCTTTCCGACCCGCGACTTGATTTTCCGATTTCAGCGATCGGGACCTTTCAAGAGGGGGCCGGACTTTGGAGCCGCGATGCCAGCGGTCTCCTGGAACCGCTCGCACCTGCCGGCTACGTCCATGGAGTACTAGATTAGATGTTTCATTCAGACGAAGTTACCGTTACCCTGAAAAACGTTACTGATACCATCCGGCTCGGTACCTTACTTGCAAGCGCCACTCCCGACGGAACAACGATCGGATTCACGGGAACGCTGGGTTCGGGAAAGACTCGCCTAATCCAAGCTCTCGCAGCAGCCAGCGGAGTTGAGGAGGGCAGTGCAACGAGTCCAACCTACGTTCTTTGTCACATCTACCACGGTTCGCGAGTTATCTACCATATCGACGCCTACCGTTTAACCGACTCTGATGAATTTCTCGAGTTGGGCGTCGAGGAGATGTTCGAGAGTGCTGGGCTTACGCTCATCGAATGGGCCGACAGGGTTGAAGACGTCCTGCCGCAAAAGCGAATCGAAATCGATTTACAAATTGTCTCTGAAGAGGAACGGCGAGCAACGATTAAGGCCCATGCGGCCTATGCGTCCGTCCTCAGCTCTCTAGCCGGGAATTGGAACGGCTAGGGGTTGCTAACACCCGGCATTCACTGTCTTTACGACCGTTCTGTAACATCTTCTCCTGCCGCTACATCCCTCCCTGATCTGCCCAAATAACGCGAAGTCCGGCCGATAAAAACTTGAGTTTTGCTTCTTCGGTGCCTACATTTGAGTGTTAGCAGGGCCTTATCTTCCGTTCCGGCAACCAGCTCTTCTTTGCCCTGCTGCAGCCCACGGCTTCCTACTTACAGGCCCCATCTTGGAGAAACCAAATGGACGGACAAATGCGACTGGTAGCATTGGTAGTTGGATTAGTGTTCTTGATCGGAACGGCAACGCTGGGTGTCTCCTCAAATGTCTTCAATTACAATCCATTCGACGCCTCGGGGGCTTTGACCCAGGACGCGGAATTATCCGACTCGACAGCCCGGCGCCAACAGGGCCGCCGAACAAGCCGCCTACAAGTATCCGAATCTGACGCCGAGTCCCTCACAGCTCGGACGCGTGTCGTACGACTTGAAAACCAGCTTCAGCAACGAACCAATGAATTAAACGAACGCAACACCAGAATCGATGACTTGAACACACAGTTACGTGCGTTACG
>CAZXJC010000861.1:0-11666 GCA_964640885.1 uncultured Pirellulaceae bacterium
AAACCCGCGAAAGAGAGCCTCCACTTGCATCCCGTGTATAAGTTTGTCCGGTCACCCCACCGGCTGCATCACGGGCGAATGTGGCAGCACTCGGATCTGTTTCATCTAAGGGATTTTCGAGATCTTCGAAGTGTTCGGCCATACTATCCTCAACGAAACGGGACTTTATAAAGGCAAACGTCTATTTTGATTCAAAGATAGCGCCAGTCAACTTTTTCCGCCAAATTGTGCAATATTTCAGAAAACAGGTCCCAGGCCGCCACCCTTACCGCCTGGATCCTGTGGTATCATTCGTTACACCGTCGTTCAGCCTCGGTTCACCTCCCAGAGAACTCGTCCCATGAAGGCATTTTCGCTGCGACCAATTCTCCTACTGGCGTGTATAGTCGGTCTCCTGATTCCGCAAACTGCATCTTGCCAGGATGCCGAACCGCTACGGACATGGAAAGATAGCACCGGCAGCTTCAGTATCCAGGCGACCTTTCTCAAGCTGAGCGGCGACCTGGTTGTCCTGCAGCGGCCCGACAAGCAGGAACTCAGTCTGCCCCTTTCCAAATTAAGCAAGCCGGACCAGCAATATGCTCGCCAGCGACAGGCCGAACTACAACGTTACCTGTCAGCCCGACAAATCCCCGCCGGTGCCAACCTGGCGCCGATCATCGCAGCGGCCCGCAACAACAGCGCCATCAAACTGGCCGCGGGCACTTACCACCTCCGTGCTCAGCAACCGCACCAACAAGGTGTCCTGATTGAGAAAAAACGAGGACTGATCATCACGGGCGCTGGCCAGGACAAGACAACCATCAAGCTTGCTCCCGACGTCGACGCCGGCTTCCTGATCGGCAGTGACGTCGAGGACCTGCGGATTGAACATTTGCACATCGAAGGCACCCCACCACTGAAAACCAACACAGCCGGAATTGGCAGTACTTCCCAGTGCACCGGCGTCCGCAACGTAACCCTTACCAATTTAAAGATTGACCATGTGGCCGTCGGCATCTTCGTGGCGACCGGAAATGGCCAGGTCCGTGACATCCAGATCACCAACAACCGGGTGTCACAAACCGTCGGCACCGAAGCAGGTTGGGGCTATGGGATTCACACCCGCAAGGTTGGCAACGTCCTGATTGCCCACAATTACATTGAACATGCCACCCGTCACAGCATTTACGTGAGGGAGTCGCCTCCGCGGTCCAGCCTGGTCGTGGAAGACAACTTTATCCTCAACCACGATCTACTGGGAAAAAACCCGCGATGGTACTGCGCGGCCTTGAATTGTCCTTCCAGCCACGCCACCACTCGGATCGCAAATAATTTCTTTATGAATACTAACGCCGTCGGTATCGCTGTCATGACAACGGCCGATGACATGTCACTGGTTAACAACCAGATCATCGGCGAACATTACATCGGCATTTGGCCCGTGACCGGCGAGACGCATACGGCCGTCGGCAATTCAATCCTGCTGCACGCCAAACCGCCCAATCCTAAATGGTCACACAAGATCAGTTCTTTCGACTGGCCAAATGGCAAGGAGAGCAACAGCCAGCTAAGCATCCCGAACCCCCGCTGGCAGCAGCCAGACTTTGTCTGCCAACTGGACAGCAGCCTTTACATTATGAAAGACGGCAGTCTTGACCGGATTGACCCGACCTCCTGGCAGTTCCAGACTTCGCCTACCAAGTGGAGCGATGTCAAAGGGATATGCAGTGTTAAAAACGTCCGCGGCAGCGGTGCCGATCGGCTCTATATCGTCACGGCCAGCGGTTTATCGGAAGTTGACCCGCAGACCTGGAAAACTCAGCAACAAGCAGGAGACTGGAGTGCGGCGAGGCTAGTAGCAGCCACAATCGATCGGGTTCACATTCTCGTGAACGGAACCCTGCACAGCATTGACTTAAAAACGCTCAAAGCGAGCCAGGGAAGACAGGACTGGAGCAACGTGAGTTGGATGTGTGGCTGGGGTAATCAGCTCTACCTGTTTGACGGGCAGGCACACCACCGCGTCGATCCCAAGACTCTTGAAAGCGTGATTATTAGCAAGGCTACGCCGGAGTAGCGATTCCCGGCTACTTCTGCATTAACTCCGCCATGGCGGTTGCCAGCGAATCTCCAAACCGAACGAAGAACTTACCGCTGCCCAGATAATGGTAAGGCCGGTCACTTCCCACAGCACACCACTCAGCGAAGTGGTTTTGCCAGCCCTTCTTGTAAACCTCGTAGGCACTCAAATCATAAACCTGGTAGCTCTCTACGGCTGCAACCTTTTTGCCTTTCATCGCCTCGGCCGCTGCTCTTTGTCCCAGGGAGACCTTGTTTTCCGCAACCTTCTCCGCCGTCATGCCGGTACCCAACACGCCAATCACGAAAGGCATCGCCGGCACTTTGTACTGTTGGCGAATATCCTTGATGAAGGTGATCATATTCTGCTTGTAATTATCGCGGAAAGGATCTGAGAACTGGTCGTTGAAACCCTGGAACCAGACAAAACCGGCCAGCTCGTAACCGGCACTGGCATCATAAGCGGGATGGTGATCTTTCAGGTTGGCCAATACTTCGCTGACCTTCTCGGACATCATGCGATAATTAAGCCCCGTATTCTTTTTGATTTCAGCTGCCTTATCGGAAGCTGCTTCTTTCTCGTTCAGTTCGTAAGGGCCTGCCGAGGGGGGGCGAAAATTATAGTGCAGCGATTTTCCACCCCAGGAAGTCTTGATAATCAGAATCGGCGCATCAATCTTTCGGGCCAGTGACATGCCGAAGCCCAGTTCCGGGCCAATCTTGTCCCCGTTGCCACCATAGCCAACCGTCAAGGGACCTGACTTGCGACTATTGTCGGCGATGGAACTGATGTAAACGGAATCGGAGACGGCGAAAGTACTTTTGATAGCGGCGGTCTGTTTGTCGTAATCAGCCTGCAGTACGGCCATCTCCGCACGGGCCGCCTTGATCTGATCTGCCCCCTCGATCTCTTTCTTTCGAAGCCTGGTGTTAATCGCATCTCGCGCGATCTTGGTAGCAATCTGCTTGTCGACGGTAGCCCGGGTTACTTTCATATTCGGCTTAAAAACCAGGTTTGCCAGTCCCTGGACCTCGGTCCGCTCGTCTGCAAACAACCTGGGAATCGTGATGTAGTTCGCGTGACCGACCATGTTCGATTGGCCTGCCAGGATAAATACCTGCAGCTTCTTACTGGCGCGTTCAGCCGCGTCAACAGCCGGCAGCAGTAACACTACCACCAGCAGTATCACCATCAGTGCTACATTCTTCTCGCGAGTAATCATTCCCGTCTCCTTGATATCGTCGACAACAGAACCTCTGCGACAGCTGATCCTAGCCCTTGCCAGCCGGCACTTCAACCCTTTTTACACCGACCAGCAACCTGCCATTCAATCACCCCGGCCTTTCATCGGCTGGCTCCGTGGGGGGTGGCTTTTCGCCCCTGGTATGGTGAAATATTACTATGACTCGACAGTCCCTACTTCAATCAGCCGCGCGCCAGCCCATACCGTCGATCCGGGCCACTGTGCCGCACGCCGCCTGGCTCATCCTCCTGCTAACAATGACTGGCAGCGAACTGCTGGCTCAGCAGTCCGCTGAGCAGCCCGATTACTACCGACAGATCCAACCTATCCTGGTCCGCAACTGCATTACCTGTCACGGACCGGGAAAACAGGAAAGTAACTTTCGCATCGACCTGGCAACTTCGCTCCTGAAAGGGGGCGAGTCAGAACAACGGGCGATTGTACCCGGCGACCTGGCCGCCAGTCACTTGATCGAACGCATCACCAGCTCCGATCCAGCAACCCGCATGCCCCCCAAGGGCAGCGGTCACGCCCCCTTGGAAATCCAACAGATCACAAAATGGGTATCCAATGGAGCGACCATTCCCAAAACGGCCGGTGCCAGGAACCCGCTTAGCGATCATTGGGCATTCCAGCCGGTACAACAGCCACGCCCTCCGGTGCTTAAAAAAGACAGTACCGACTGGAGCAAAAACGAAATCGACCAGTTCATTTCCCGGCGGCTGGACCGTGCTGGGCTGCAACCTTCACCGCTCGCGGATCGCACTACTCTCATTCGACGCCTCTACCTGGTGATGCTCGGGCTGCCCCCGACACCGAAACAGGTAACGGCTTTCCTCGAAGACCAGCAACCAGACGCCTACGAACGCCTGATTGAGCGGGTACTGAGTAGCCAGCACTATGGAGAGCGTTGGGCGCAGCACTGGCTCGATTGCGTCCGGTATGCAGAAACAACGGGTTATGAAGTCAATGGCGAGAACGGCAAGATCTATCCTTACCGTGACTACGTGATACGCTCCTTAAATGAAGACAAACCCTACAACCGTTTCTTGGTTGAGCAACTCGCCGGAGATCAGTTCAAGGTAGACGCGGCCACAGGTTTCCTGGTGGTCGGTCCCCATGACCGTAACCAGAGTCCAGATCCCTTGCTGACCGCCATGCAACTACAAGACGGACTCGACGAGATCATCAAGTCAACCAGCGCCGTAATGCTGGGCGTTACCCTTGGCTGCGCGCGCTGTCATGATCACAAATACGATCCCTTCTCCCAACGTGACTATTATGCGATGCAAGCAGTTTTTGCTGGCACCCGCTACAGCAACCGTCGTCAACACGGGCCGGAAAACGACGCGATGCAAGCCGAAGCAAAAAAACTGCTGCCCGAGGTCGAAGCCGCGCGAAAGAAACTGCACGGTCTTCGCCAGGCAAGCGGCTTAAAGGAGCCGATTGATTTTCGTGACTACGAGGAACGCCTCGACCCGGTCACAACAACAGCCATTCAGATCCGCGTACTTTCCACCAATGTCGGTGGATCCGTAGAACTGGATGACGTAGAGGTCTGGACCGTCGCACGTGAAGGCCAACCAAGTATCAATATCGCCCATCGTGACCAGGGTGCGACGGCCACGTCTTCTCCGACTGCCAAGGGAAACCAGGGCAAGACAGCCGAATTACTCTTAGACGGCACCCGCCAATTGTTTCTCTACTTTAAATCAGTCGACAAGACAGACGTTTGGATCAAGATCTTCTTCCAGAAGCCGGTCGCGATCAACAGGTTGGTCATCAAGCCCCGTGGCAATAACGTCCCCGTCGATTACCGCATTGATGTCGCAACGGGAGACGACCAGTGGAAACAAGTCATTGACTCGCGTGACCGTTTCGTTCACCCCCAGGACCAACGTTCTTCTGACAAAGTTACCCTTACCGGTATCGACCGAGATACGACAGAGAAAATCGTCAAGGCGAATGCTCGCCTGCGTGAACTCGAAGCACGCTATAACAGCTTGCAGGCTGGCCCCCAGATTTTTGCTGGCAATTTCGCCGAACCCGAGGCCACGCACCTGATGGTTCGCGGCAATCCCCTCAGCCCGGGACCTGAGATTCCCCCTGCCATTCCCTCCATCCTGGGCAAACGTCCGATCGACCCCACGGCCAAAGAAGCTGCCAGGCGACTTAGCCTGGCAGAGGCAATTGCCAGTCCGCAGAATCCATTGACTGCTCGCGTCATCGTCAACCGTGTTTGGCAACATTACTTCGGAGTTGGCATTGTGGATACCCCTTCCGACTTCGGTATCAACGGCAGCTATCCCACCCATCCGGAACTGCTTGACTGGATGGCCAGCTACCTGATCGACCAGAAGTGGTCACTCAAAAGCCTACACCGCAAGTTGCTAATGTCGTCAACGTTTCGGCAGGCCAGTTGGACCCGCGAAGATGCTATGAAGGTCGACGGTGACTGCCGGCTACTCTGGCGATTCCCGCCAAGGCGGTTAGCTGCAGAAGCATTACGCGATTCCATCTTGACCGTCAGCGGCAAGCTGAACCGCAAGATGTATGGCCCTAGCTTTTCTTTCTTTGAGAAAGCGCCCAATGCGTTCGAAAAGAAAACACCCCTCGCCAAGTTCGACGAGAATGGTTGGCGACGCATGGTTTATGGAAGAAAGATTCGCCTGGAACATGTTGGTGTTTTCGGCGTTTTCGACTGTCCCGACGCCAGCCAAATGACCCCAGCCCGGTCACGCAGCACAACGGCCGTGCAGGCCCTCAGCCTGCTCAACAGCCAATTTGTCAATCGCCAAGCCGTCTTCCTGGCCAACGACATTAGCAGCCGCGTGGACACCCTGCCAGAACAGGTAAAGCTGGCTGTGTTCCGCACGCTCTGTCGCCCCACCCAACCCGCTGAACTAAAAATCCTGAAGCAAGTCGCTTCCGACCAGGGACTCGCCCAGGTTTGTCGGATCCTCATGAACCTCAACGAATTCGTATTCATACAATAATCCACTGGAACGTTGGTTATGCGTCAGCAACTTTTAAACCGCCGCGACTTCCTGGCCCATAGCCAGTTCGGGCTAAGTGCCATCGCACTGGCCAGCATGCTCTCAGAGCAAACACTATTGGCGGATGGGAGCGTGAGTTTTGACCCAACCAAACCGTTTGAAGCCCGTTCACCGCATTTCAAGATGCCCGCCGAGAACGTGATTGTCATCTTTTGTGCTGGTGCGGTTAGCCACGTTGACTTCTGGGAACACAAGCCGGAGCTCTACAAGTTTCATGGCAAGCAACTTCCCGGAAACGAACGGCTGATCTCCTTCCAGGGAGAAAACGGGACGCTTCAAAAGCCACTCTGGAAATTCCGACCGCAGGGCAAAAGTGGCAAGATGATTTCCGATATCGTGCCCCACATTGGAAAATGCGTCGACGACATCTGCTTTCTTCACTCCGTTCACACCAAGTCCAGCACCCACGGTCCGGCTGAAAACCTGATGTCGACCGGTTTTAACCGTGAAGGATACCCGGGCATGGGTTCCTGGGTCTCCTATGCGTTGGGAACTGAGAACCAGGATTTACCTGCCTTCGTCGCTATCGAGGACCCCCGTGGCACACCTCAATCGGGCCCGAACAACTGGACCAACGGCTACCTTCCCGCAGCCTTTCAGGGGACCGCTTTCAGTACAACGCGTCCCATCCGTCATCTCAGCGGGCCTGGCGGTAGCTCGCCCGCCAACCGGAAGGCCATTCTCAAGGCGCTCAACCAACTCAACGAAAAGCATCGCCAGCCCTACCAGGGGGACACTGACCTGGCGGCACGCATTTCCAGTTACGAGTTGGCCGCGCGCATGCAACTGTCGGTTCCAGAGGTAACTAGCGTCAACAAGGAACCGGACCATATCCTCCAGCTCTACGGCGCCGACTCCAAGAACCAACTGAAAGCTGATTTTGCTCGCAACTGCATCCTGGCTCGACGACTGATCGAACGGGGTACTCGTTTTGTGCAACTCTTCAATGGCGCCTACGCCTCAGGAGGACGATTGAACTGGGACGCCCACAACAGCATGCCTGACCTGGTACCCGGTCACGCTGAAATCCTCGACCAGCCGGTGGCTGGCTTGCTCAAGGATCTAAAGCAACGTGGCTTACTGAAAAACACGCTGGTCCTTTGCTGCACCGAGTTCGGCCGCATGCCCATGTTCCAATTGGGCAACAATGGGCGTGACCACAACCCGGAAGGTTTTACCGTCTGGCTGGCCGGTGGTGGCGTCAAGGGTGGCACCTCCTACGGCGCGACCGACGCGTTCGGCTACAAAGCCGAACAAAACCCTCTCTCGATCCATGACGTGCATGCCACCATGCTGCACTTGCTGGGCTTAGACCATACCAAGCTGACCTATTACCACAATGGACTTCAACGACGCCTGACGGACGTTCACGGACATGTCGTCAAGGAAATCATCGCCTGACCAAAAACATCAAACCCTTTTGTTATCGAAAGAGAATTCGAATGAAAACCCGCTGTTCCCTCACTGCCCTGCTATTGCTACTGGTACCGAGCGTACTGCTGTCACAAAACACGACCAACTTTGCCCACATTGGCCATGTCGACCGTTTTGAAGAGGCGATTGGGAACCTGATTGCCAAGGATGCCAAGATCGAAGTCCTCTGTGGCGGGTTTGACTGGGCGGAGGGCCCCGTCTGGGTTCCGGAGAAAGAAAACTAGTTTGGCGGTTTTGTCCTTTTCTCTGACATCCCGCACAACGCCGTCATGAAATGGCAGGAAGGAGTCGGTGTTTCCGTCTTCATGAAGCCCGCTGGCTATACCGGTGTTGCTGACTATGGGCGAGAGCCTGGCAGCAATGGACTGGCCCTCGATGCCCGCGGCCAACTGGTACTCTGCGAACATGGAGACCGACGGATCTCGGTTCTCACCAAGGGAGGTGGCAAACGAACGCTTGCTGACCGTTGGAAGGGGAAACGACTCAACAGCCCCAACGACCTGGCTATCCGCAGCAATGGAGATATTTTCTTTACCGATCCGATCTACGGCCTGCCGCAACGGGAAAGTGATCCGCTACGTGAAATAGATTTCTGTGGCGTTTATCGAATCCAAAAAGATGGTACCGTCACGCTCCAATCCCAGGAACTCTCACGCCCCAACGGGATCGCTTTCTCTCCGGATGAAAAAACGCTCTATGTCGCCAACAGCGATGGCAAAGATCCAATCTGGCGAGCATTCCCAGTCAAGGCCGACGGCAACCTGGGAAAACCGCGAGCCTTCTTCGATGCCTCGAAGGAGGACCGCCTCCCGCGTGGTGGTGGTGATGGACTAAAAGTCGACGTGCAAGGAAACGTCTTTGCGACTGGCCCTGGTGGCGTACTGGTCCTTTCCCCGCAGGGAAAACTGCTAGGACGAATCGTGACCGGTGAACGCATTGCCAACGTCGGCTGGGGCAATGACGGCAGCGTCCTCTACCTGACTTCTGACATGTATCTCTGCCGCATCCAGACGAAGACCAAGGGAGCTGGGTTTAAATAACTGGCAACCACGGGCAACTCATAGCAAGGGCATGCACTTTAACGTTCAATAGTAAGACCATGCTCCTCAGCAAGCACGTTAAGTTTCTCCACCAAAGGAACGTTCTGGCTCAGCAGCTTGGTAGATTTATCAAACTCCTTAGCTTCCATTGCCATCCTGATATTCTTGATATTGTCTTTCCAAACCGTGAAGGCCGCCTGGTAGTCTTCTGGGATATCAGTTAGATCGAGGGCTTCGAGACTCTCTACCGCCCGCTTGGCCGCTGTCACTTGCCCCGAAGACAACACGGCTGCTAATTCCATTCCAAGAAATGCGTTTTGCTCCGCACAATGGACCACCGCCTCGTTATCTTTTTCTTGCAACGCCTTCTTCCAAGCAGTGATATTAGCTAGATATTTCTCGAACGCTTGCCGGTACTCGCTGCCCATCGCCTGGCCTTCTAGTGGCTCAAGCTCACCAATAGCCTCTTCCAAGACCAGCTGCTTCTGCTCTACATCTTGGATTTCGTTATAGGCAGCAACAAACTTATTTTCGACGCTCACGAGGCGTTGATGCTTTTCAATGTCTATGTTGTGACGCCCAATCCACTCCGATTCAATCTCCTTGACCTGGTTTTGCACCTTCATCAAAGCCTTTTGCCGACCGCACCCGACAAGACAGATTGAAATCGTCACGCCCGCCAACATCCAGCAACCCACTTTAAACCGTCGCATCATAAATTCCTCAGAAAGAGACCAGAGCAATCGATAACCCAAGCTCAACAATCGAATCCTTGTCTCGTTATGACGGAAGTTCATGCTGTGTGCAATGGTCCCGGTAAATTCCGTAGCAACTATCAATAAGTGCCTCTTCGATTTCCTTGCAGCCACCCCCAGGGCGCGTTAAGATCCTCGTCATCGCGGCATCCCAGCAACCACCCGTTAAGGAGTCTCCTTCTATGAAACGCCTCACCCTTCCCTTGCTCAGCCTCCTCTTCGTCTTCCCAGCCGGGATCGTCGACGCCGCAGAACCAGCCAAGCCGACGCTCTGCGTCGGGCACTACCATTCCGAAGAAGATGCAGTCAAGCAGTTGGCCCGGATGGCCGCTACCTACTCCAATCTCAAGGAGTGGGAGGCACGAGCCGACAAGATACGCAAGCAAATCCTCACCGGCGCCAAGCTTGATCCCTTACCCAAACGAACACCACTTAAAGCCGTTATCCACAAGAAACGAAGCTACCAGGGATATACGGTTGAGTCGGCTGCCTTTGAGGCCCGCCCCGGCTACCTGGTCTACGGAAACCTCTATCGACCGCTTGGCAAAAAAGGACCTCACCCGGGCATCCTCTGCCCTCATGGCCATGCTCGTGGACCGGAGGGCGGGCGGCTGCGGCCGGACCAGCAACACCGCTGCGCCACACTGGCCCGCATGGGAGCCGTCGTTTTTTCGTACGACATGATTGGCTTCGGTGACAGCGAACACCTGGGGTGGAACCACAAACACCCGCAAGCGCTCACACTGCAAACCTGGAGTAGCATCCGCGCACTGGACTTCCTGCAATCCTTAAAAGATGTCGATGCCAAACGAATTGGAGTCACCGGCTGTTCTGGCGGCGGTACGCAGACCTTTCTCTTAACAGCGCTCGACGCTCGCGTTCGTGTGGCCGTCCCGGTCGTGATGGTGTCGGCCCATTTTTTTGGCGGTTGTCACTGCGAGAGTGGCATGCCGATCCACAAGACGGCTACTTTGGAAACCAACAACGCCGAGATTGCTGCCCTCACGGCACCGCGACCGTTGCTGCTAGTTTCCGTCGGTGGGGACTGGACCAAGAACAACCCCAAGGTCGAAGTTCCTTATATTCGCAACGTCTACCGACTGTTTGGTGACGCCAGCAAGGTAGAAAACTCGCATTTCGCTGACGAGGGCCACGGATATCAGCTGTCCAAACGGCAAGCCATGTATCCGTTCATGGTCAAGCATCTTGGCCTCGACTCACAAGGCCTACTCGACAAGAAGACTGGCGTTTTCGATGAAAGCAAGACGACGTTGGAAACGCCGGCCCAGATGAGGGTCTTCGACAAGCAGCATCCATTGCCAAAACATGCCCTCAAGCCAGGTTCGGCTGTCTCCTTTCAGTAGTTATCGCTGAGGGCAGCGATCACTCAAGCCACACAAACTACCACCACCGCCGCACTCAAGGTCCACTTAAATTGAGTCCGCGACAGGAAGTTGAAGCTTCGTGAATTCCACGGAACCACGACCGCAACTTAAGCAGGCGATCAGTGGCCTGGGTTTCTTTGCCCTCGCCTTTGGCTCGATGATCGGCGTCGGCTGGATCACTGCCCTCGGTGGTTGGTTTCAAGAGGCCGGGCCAGGCGGCGCGATGCTGGCCTTTGCCGGCGGCGGCCTGTTGATGCTACTGATCGGGCTGTGTTACGCCGAGTTAACACCCATGTTTCCGGTAACAGGCGGGGTTGTTGCCTACGCAGACAAAGCCTATGGAACCAACAAGGCTTTTTTGGTCGGCTGGTTCTTAGCTTTCGGGTACCTCTCGGTCTCCGCTTTCGAAGCCGTCTCAGTCGGCATTGTCCTCACGCACCTGTTTCCCCAACTGGAGTTCCTGCCACTCTACGAAATCCATGGCTCCCAAGTTCACCTGTCGCACTTAATCCTGGCCTTCCTCTTTACAGGCTTCATCACCTGGGTGAATTACCGTGGCGTGGCCATCGCCATGCGACTGCAAGTATTGCTCACGCTCTTGCTACTGGTCTGCACCTCCCTCTTCGTCTTTGCCGGCATTTACTATGGGAAGACTGACCATCTAAAGCCACTGCTCTCGGGAGCGACCAAC
>CAZXJC010000862.1:0-3066 GCA_964640885.1 uncultured Pirellulaceae bacterium
CCTGGATGACCACTGGTGGCGTTAATTCCTGCCCAAAAAGATCCCTTGAACGGGTAGCCCGCGCCCAGTTGCCACTGTTGTTTTTCGAAATGAGGGAAAGGGGTGTAGGCGACCTTGCGGGGATCCTTGGAATCGATCACACCGTAGCCATAAGCCCACACTTTCCTGGCACCGCTGGTTTCCCGGTGAACGGCAGCTTGTCGAACCGTAAACTCCTCTAAAACCTGCCGCTCTTGATCATTGGGGGCTCGACAGTAGGCCGCATGAAAGGCAAAACCGACCGGGTCCTCGGGCGATTCTCGCAGGGCGCGATCTGCGAACGCGGTAGCCGCATTAGTCACCAAGTCACTGTTCATCAGCGAAAGAGCTTGTAGCGGTACCGTCGACTGGGAGCGACGGGTGCAATTGGTTTCAATATCCGGCTGGTCAAACAGCTGCAACATCGAAACTGGCGCCGACCGTTTGTTACGGAGATAAATGGATCGCTTTTGCGGCAACTTGCCATCGTTGACCACCACTTCGCCATCGGAACGACTGGCAATGGCGACCGGATAGCCATACATCTGCAACTGCAGCTCACCAGCCACCTGCAGAATGCTGTCTCGCAGCGGCTCTGCTTCCAGTCGCCGCAGGTTCTGTCGCCAAAGCAAACGATTTTGGGGATCAACCTTTTCTGCCCGATCGGCCAGGCTGCCCTCGTTGCGCGAAACTTGCTGGTAAGCCGTCGACGTAAGCATCAACCGATGTAGCCGCTTGAGACTCCAATCGCCCGCCTCCAGTTCGAGGGCCAGCCAGTCAAGCAATTGCTGGTGAAGCGGATCTTCACCAGCCCAGCCAAAGTCTTCGACCGTTGCCACAAGCCCTTCTCCAAAATGATGCAACCAGAGGCGGTTTGCCATCACGCGGGAGGTCAGTGGATGACGCGATTGTGTCAGCCACTTGGCCAGTGCGGTTCGCCGCCCCGATGTCGCCGAATTAGCTTCTGCCGGTGTCCAATCAAAGGGCTTGGGAGCCTTAATCATTTCTGGCACCCCGGGCGCCACCACGGGCCCCGGAGTTTGGGCATCACCGCGACGGAGCAGGGGGGTGTAGGGGTCCGGCTTTACATCGTAAGCCGCGTAGACGTAATCAAAATGCATGCGGCGGCGCTCTTGGGCCGCGATCGCAGCGTTCTTCTCATCGATCGTCTTCTTATACTCTGGCAATGACTTGACCAGTTCAGCCTCCAGCTTGTCAGCAGGTGGCCGTAAGTATTCTGCAAATTTCCCAGCCAAGTAGTTCTGGACTTCATTTCGCTTGCCAGCAGCGAGACCGACGGCTGCTACCACGTCATCCCGGATAGGCGTCGAAATGCTCTGCAATCTTTGCTGGTACAAGGATTCGCCCTGGGACTTTTTGAAGTCAGCAATCTCTTTCTTCAGAGCCGCAACCTTGGCATCTACTTCCTTGTTGCGAGCATTGGCTGTATCGAGTTGCTTCTGCGAAGCAATGGGGCGTTTGCGATCTCGGAAGGGCACCCATTTTTCGGGGCTATAGACCGTCATCAAGATCGATTGCAACTGGTAGTAGTTTTTCTGCGTGAGTGGATCGAACTTGTGATTGTGGCACTTGGCACATTTGACCGTAATCCCCATCAGGCTGCTGGTCAGGATCGACACCTGGGCATCAATCGTGGGGTAGTAGTAGAGCCCGTTAACATTCTTGATCGTGTTAAAATCGGGACGGCTTGAATCGGGCCCAGTGCGCAGGAATCCAGTCGCCGCCAGGCCCTCGACCGCTTCCGGCGGCAGTGCGTCGGAACTCTTAAAGTGTTTCCAATATTCAGACAACTCATCGCCTGCCAACTGCTGGCTAACAAACTGGTCATAAGGCAGATCTCGATTCATAGCCTTGATGACATAATCCCGGTAACGCCAGATAAGTTGGCGGTCCTGATCGGCGGACAGCACGCCTGCCGAATCGGAATAGCCAGCCACATCCAGCCAGTGCCGTCCCCAGCGTTACCCATACCGCGGGCTAGCAAGCAGGCGGTCGACCAGTTGTTCGTAGGCATCCGGGGCCTGGTCGGCCACGAAGGCTGCAACTTCTTGCGGGGTTGGCAGGATCCCCCACAAGTCCAAGTAAAGGCGACGGATCAACGTCGGCCGCGACGCCAGGGGCGAAAAGGATAGTTCCTTTTCCTGCAGCTTTTGCAACAGGAAGGCGTCGATCGGATTGGAAACATGCTCGCCTTGTGCTAACGCTGGCACAGCCGGTCGCTCAGGCGGCAGGAACGACCAGTAATCATATTCCGATGGATCGTAGCTGGCCTTGGCCTCCGAGACCTCCAGAACCTCTTTGGAGTCGGACAAGGCACCCTCGTTGATCCAGGTACGAAACAGCCCTTTTTCTTCCTTGGTTAATTTGGGCCCTTGTAACGGCATTCGATCGCTACTGACTACTTCAAAGAGCAGGCTGGTTTCGGCAGCAGAAATTCGAATCGCAGGGCCATTCTGTCCGCCCCGCACGATGGTTGCTCGCCGCTCTAGATCTAATCCGCCCTTCGGCTTCTCTCCGAAATGGCACTTACTACATTTGGCCGTGTGAATAGGCAGATTGTCTTTTTCGAAAACGGGGGCAGCCGTTTTTTCTGCTGGCTTTTCCTGGGCCGCAAGGGAGGCGGTCGCCAAGAGGAAGATGGAACCAATAAAAAGAAGTCGCTTACTCATACCAGCTATTGTAGCATGTTGCGGATCTCAACTGCCCACGAATTAGACAATTGGCCAAGCACACCATAGCCCCTTTGTTATGGACGATTTAACCAAACAATTCGTTAACCGCCCGGCCTTTAACGAGCGGATGCGGTCGTCCAAATCGATCATGTATCAGGCTGCTGTTGTCATAACCCAAGGCCTTGTAAACCGTGGCAATAAAATCTCCTACGTAAACCGGCTTATCCGTCGGTTCACCGCCACTTTTATCCGTAGCACCGTAGACTTGGCCACCGCGAATACCCGCACCCGCAAGCACCGTACTGTAGACTTTACCCCAGTGATCCCGACCCGCTCCCTTGTTGATCTTAGGCGT
>CAZXJC010000863.1:0-3060 GCA_964640885.1 uncultured Pirellulaceae bacterium
GGCGTGGGGCTTCGCGCGCGTGCTGCGCCTCGAGCACCCGTCGCTGCGTGCGCTGAGTGCCGACGCCGCGCGTGGCGCCGCCGCGGCGTCTGCGACTCGCCGGCTGCTGGCGGGCGCGGCCTCCTCGAGCGGGATAGACGAGGCGGAAGTGGCGTGGGGTTCGGGGCAGCGCATTGCGCGGCTGCGACGCGTCGCCATCCTGCGCGAAGGGCGAGCGGCCTGCTGCGGCGCGTACGCCATCACTGGCGGCCTGGGCGGCCTCGGGCTGCGTGCGGCGGCGCTGCTCGTCGAGCGTGGCGCGACGCGAGTGGTACTCGCGTAGCGCCGCGGCCGCGTGGCGCGCGACGGCCAAGGCCTCGAGGCGCAGTTACGATTGCTCGGCGCGGCTGCCGAGGTGCGGGCGTGCGACACCGCCGAGCCGAGTGAGGCGGGCGCGCTCTGTTCCGCCGGCCCGCTCGCTGGCATGCTGCACGCGGCAGGAGCGCGCGACCGGGGCTTGATTCATTGGCTCGAGCCGCAAAATCTACGCTGGATGCTCACGCCCAAGGCGTGTGGCGCGTGGCTCGGGCATTGCGCCTTGTTGACAGCGCCACTGGAGGCCAGGGTGCTCTTCTCGTCCACCGCGTCGGGCTTCGGCAACGTCGGGCAGGCTAACTACGCGGCTGCCAACGCGTGCGTGGACGCCCTCGCGCTGTCGCGGCGGGCGCATGGGGTGGCAGCGTGCAGTCTGCAGTGGCCGCTCGTGAGCGGTGCCGGCATGGGGGCGGTTGCATTCGCCGCTCGTGCGCGTCTGGCCATCACGGGCTTGGCGAGCGTCTCGCTCGAGCAGTACGCAGCATGCCTCAGCGCGCAGCTCTCGCTGCCTCACGGCGCGGCCGTCAGTGTGCAGCTGGCGCACAGCTCGGCCCTGCCCACGCTGTTGCGGGACCTGGCTGACGCCACGCAGCCGCGCTTTGCCGAGCTGGCAGGCATCGTCGCTGGCACCGGCGGCTCTATTGCGCTCGCGCCTGCCGTGGTGAGCGTGCTCGCACACGCCCTCGCACCGCTTGCGCCGACGCAGCGTCGCGTCCACGCGGAGGCGGTGGTGCTGCGCGCCGTGCGCGAGCTCACTGGTGCGCCCGCCGCGGCGCTGGCCCCGGAGCCGCCGCTGAGGGCGGCGGGCCTCGACGCGCTGGCGGCGACGGAGCTCTCGTCGCGGCTGCGCTCGCTCACGGGCGTGGTGCTCGCGCCGACGCTCGTGTTCGAGCAGCCGACCCCGCGCGCGATCGCCGCGCACCTGGTCGAGCAGGCGGGAGAAGCGGGCTCCGCGCCTTGCTCCGGGTCCCTCGCGGCCTTGAGCGCCGCGGCGTCGCTCGTCATCGCCGGGGCGGTCGGGCGCTGGCCCGGCGGCTGCGACGGCGAGGCGGCGCGGTGGTGGCTGCAGCACGCGTGCGGCGACGCCGTGGGCGGCGTTCCCGCCTCTCGGTGGACGCTTGCGCTGGCTGTCGACGTGCGTGCGCTCAGCCAAGCGCAGGCGGCGTGCCTGCGCCATGGCGGCTTCGTCACGGGCGCGCAGCGCTTCGATGGGCGCGCCTTTGGAGTCGCGGTGGCGGAGGCGAGCGCGATGGACCCGCAGCAGCGGCTGCTGCTCGAGCACGGCTACGCATCGCTGCACGGCGCAGCGCGACGCCGCGCGACGCTGGTGGGCGGCGGCGACGGCGTCTTTCTCGGGATTGAGCGGCCCGATTGGGCGCTCGCGCAGACGCCGTCGTCGCGGCGCTCGGTGCACGCTGTGACGGGCGACAACGTGTCGGTGGCAGCGGGCCGCCTGTCGTTCGTGCTCGGGCTGCAGGGCCCGTGCTCGAGCGTCGACACCGCGTGCTCGTCGGCGCTGGCAGCGCTGCATGGCGCGTCACTGGCTGTGCGCGGCGGCGAGTGCGGCGGCGCGCTCGCGCTGGCGGTGCGCCTCAAGCTGGTGCCGCAGCCAACGCTGGGCGCGGCCGTCGCTGGCATGCTGTCGGTCGACGGGCGGTGCAAGACGCTCGACGCGCGCGCCAACGGATACGTGCGCTCCGAGGGCGCGGGGGCGCTCGTGCTGCAGCCGCGCGTCGAGGCGGCGAGCGCGCTGCTTGACGGCAGCGCGGTGCGGCAGGACGGGCGCTCGGCGAGCCTCACAGCGCCCACCGGCTCTGCGCAGCGCACGCTGCTGCTCGCGGCGCGCAGCCGTGCCGCATGCGCGCCGGCTGAGGCTGGGTGCGTCGAGGCGCACGGCACTGGCACGGCGCTGGGCGATCCCACGGAGGCTGGTGCGCTGGCGGCGGTGCACGGTGGTGCGCCACGGCCGACTGAGCTGGCCGTTGCAGCGGCGAAGGCGAGCGTCGGGCACGCGGAGGCGGCATCGGGGCAGCTCGGGCTGTTGCAGTCGCTCTCGCAGCGCGGCCTGAGCACAGCCGGCAACGCGCAGCTGCGCGTGCTGAATCCGCTCGTGCGCGAGCGCGTCCGCGGGTTCGCGTCGTGCATTCGGCTGCCGACGCAGCACGGCGCAACCGACAGTGGCAGTGCGCGGGGCCTCAGCTCGTTTGGGTACAGCGGCACGATCGCTCACGCGGTGCTGCGCTCTGATCGCCCACCGACGCCCACGGCCACGGCTGCCTGTCCGCTCGTGCTTCGGCGGCGCATCCTCCCTCTGCACGCCGTGGCGCATCCGCTGCTGCAGCTGCGCGTGTCGCCGCCCTCTGCGATCGCCGTCACCTTCCGCTCGGCCGCCGCCGGCGCGCTGCACGCGCTTGTCGCCGATCACGTGGTCCGCGGCCGCGTCATTCTCCCGGGCGCCGGACACCTGGAGATGGCACGCGCCGCGATCGATGCGATCGGCGCAGCCGACGGCGGGGGGGCGCTGCGCAGCGGCTTCTTTCTGCAGCCGCTCGCGACCGAGGTGGCGGGGCTGATGATCGAGTGCGTCGTGGGCGATGGCCGCTTCGAGGTGCGCAGCGGCGTGGCGGGCGACGCGGGCGCCGCCTTGCTCGGCGGCGCGACGGCGCATTGCAGCGGCGGCGCGGCGGCGGCGGCACGCGACGCGCC
>CAZXJC010000864.1:0-4789 GCA_964640885.1 uncultured Pirellulaceae bacterium
CGCCACTTACCGATCCTGAATCAGCCAAGCAACACGCCACGGATCCGACAACAATATCCCATGCATTAGCTGATCATTCTCAATCTGGTTATCCCGCTGCTCATGCAATCGACGGTAACAAAAAGACTGGTTGGGCGATCAACGTCAAAAGTGGATCATTGAATGTCGACCGACAAGCCATCTTTCTGTTAAAAGAAACCGCCAGTCTTCCGCAAGGCGCTCGCTTAACAGTCAAGATGCTGCAAAACAACTCCGCCAAAAACTACTTGCTAGGACGATTTCGACTCTCCGTAACTAGCAGTCCTACGCAGGCTCTTTCTGTACCTGGTCCTATTCGCAAGATTGCTCAGAAGGCTCCCGACCAACGCAGTCCAGAAGAGGCCACGCTCATCCAGAACGCTTTCAAGGAATCCGATACCGGCCGGGCACCGCTAGCTAAGAGGGTAACCGAACTAAGCAAGCAATTGGATGATCTCAACAAATCCATTCCTACGACAATGATCCTTCGTGAACTGAGCAAACCGCGCGAGTCCCACATCCAGATTCGTGGCAACTTCCTCGAAAAGGGAGCTCGCGTCACCCCTGGCGTTCCCGAGGTATTGCCGCCGCTCAACACCACCAAGAAACCCGTTAATCGACTCGATTTCGCCAGGTGGCTGGTAGCCGGCGACAATCCTCTAACAGCTCGCGTTACCGTCAATCGATACTGGCAACGGTTCTTCGGGTTAGGAATCGCGGAAACCGAAAACGACTTTGGCATCCAAGGAATCGCCCCGGAACACCCAGCGTTACTCGACTGGCTGGCCAGTGAGTTCATTCGCCTTGGCTGGGGAACCAAAGCGGTCCACCGCTTAATGGTAACTTCCTCGACTTATCGACAGGACTCGCGCATCCGAAGTGAACTTGTAGCTAAGGATCCTCGCAATAAGCTGCTGGCACGCCAGTCCCGTGTGCGGCTGGAAGCGGAAACCATCCGTGACATCAGCCTGTCGGCCAGTCGACTGTTGACGCATCGCCTGGGCGGTCCAGGGGTCTATCCACCACAACCTGCTGGTATTTATGCTCTGACCCAGCAAAAAAAGTCTTGGCCCGAAAGCCAGGGCTCAGCCCGTTACCGTCGGGGGTTGTATATTTACTTTTGGCGATCCAGTCCCTATCCCTTCCTACCCACATTCGACGCTCCTGACGCCACCACCTCGTGCACCCAACGTTCACGCTCCAACACACCGTTGCAGGCTCTCACGCTGGCCAATGACCGCGTCTTTCTGGAAATGGCCCAGGGACTGGCCGAACAGATCTTATCGCTTGGCACCTCCGATGACGAGTCCCGCATCCGACATGCCTTTACGCTCTGCTTATCTCGAAAGCCATCAGCCCGGGAACTCGAGCAACTAACAGATTTCGTACACCGGCAACGTGAACATTTTCGGGCAGCAGAAAAAGATGCCAAGCTAATTGCTCCGGGCCAGATCCCAGCGGGATCAACGGTTGCAGATGCAGCTGCCTGGACCGCTGCGGCTCGTGTCTTACTGAACCTGGACGAATTCATAACGCGAGAATAGACGGATGACACCTGACACACGAGCCCTGCGGGCACTTACCAGAAGACACTTTTTTGCCAACAGTGGGTTTTCCCTTGGTTCACTCGGCTTGGCTTCGATGCTGGCCGGTAACCGGAGTGACCTGCTGGCCGACGAGTCCGCCCTCACGAAATCCAATCCCTTGCATCCGCGCCAAGTACACTTTCCAGCTCGAGCCAAACGGGTCATTTACCTGTTCATGGCAGGTGGCCCCAGCCAGTTAGAATTGTTTGACAACAAGCCGAAGCTGCAAGAGATGGAAGGCCAAGTAATTCCCAATTCCTATGTCAAAGACAAACAATTTGCCTTTCTCAAAAAGGACGCCAAGCTACTGGGAACACGGCGCGTCTTTCGAAATTGGGGCGAGTCAGGATCGCAGATTTCAACGCTTCTGCCACACTTAGGGTCCGTCGCCGATGACATTTCCATCATCCGATCCATGAAAACAGATGATTTCAATCATGCTCCAGACAAACTGTTCATGACCACTGGCTTCCAGCGATTTGGTCGACCATCCATTGGTGCCTGGGTGACTTATGGTATCGGCAGTGAGTCACAAAACTTGCCAGGCTTCGTGGTTCTAACTAGCGGTCCCCGAGGCCCGCGCGGGGGCACGCCGCTCTGGGGCAGCGGGTTTCTCCCCAGTACCTATCAGGGTGTTCCCTTCCTCAATGGGATTGATCCAATCCTCAACCTCTCCAATCCAAAGGGACTTTCTGCTCAGCAGCAGGGCGACTTTATCGACACCGTTACTAAGCTCAACAGGCAACGCCTGGAACAGGTACAAGATCCCGAAATTGCAACTCGCATCGCCAGTTACGAAATGGCCTATCGAATGCAGACGACGGCTCCCGAATTGATGGATTTGAGCCAGGAGAGCAAGGAGACCTTGGACCTTTACGGTGTTGACCCTGCCAAACCGTCATACGCGCGCAATTGCCTGCTGGCACGCCGCCTTGTCGAAAAGGGAACGCGATTTGTCCAGCTTTACCACACCGACTGGGACCATCACGGTGGTCCGGGACAAAATCTTGAAGCTCCGCTGGATGCCCGCTGCGGTGAAATTGATCGACCTTCCGCCGCCTTACTCAAAGATCTCAAGCAACGTGGCCTACTCGAAGATACGCTGGTCATCTGGGGTGGTGAGTTCGGGCGTACTCCCCAGGGTGAACCTCGCAACACCATTGGTCGCGATCATCATATCGAAGCCTTTACGATGTGGATGGCTGGCGGAGGAATTAACGCAGGTCAGACGATCGGAGAGACCGACGAACTCGGTTATTACTCAGTCAAAGACCAGGTACACGTCAATGCCCTCCACGCCACCGTCTTGCACCTGTTGGGCCTGGATCATCTCAAGCTGACCTATCGTTTCCAGGGGCGTGATTTCCGCCTTACCGATGTGGCGGGCGAACCGGTACAGGCATTGATTTCTTAAGCGTGCAGAGGGTCCTGCCAAACGACTGTCTAGGCTGCGGGCGCTTGCATGGCTTTCTTAACCTGTTTCCAGGCCGTGTCAATCACGCCAATATTTTGCTCATGCTGCTGAGTTACCTGCCGCCATTTTTCCCGCTGGGCCGCGCTCTTACGTGCTGTCTTCACGATCCGTCGCTGACTTATCAGTTGTCTTTGCAGATGAAGGGCCGTTACCAGCACATCCGTGGGAACCGGTCGCCCCATTTTCTCAAGGCATCCACCAACCCCTTCCACGAAGATCCACAATCGCTTGATCTTGGTCTGCATCTTAGCAGCTTCCATGTTAAGCGATTGTCCCTTAATTTCTTCCAACTCACGTTCTGCCATCTTTGTCAGCAGCAACAAGGCCTGCGGAAACTTGTCCGTCATGATAGCGGTGCCGGCCAATCGCATCTCGATATTGTCCCGGTTCCGCCTGTATAACCACCTGGCTAACAACACGATCGGAATTCCGATTGTGAACAGCAGTTCTACTAACTCATTATTCATTGCTGCAAAGAACCTTCCTGCTGGCAACTCGCGGTAACTGTCACTGGTGAATTAACTGCTCGCTGGCCTGGCTCACAAGCAGATTCCACTGTTTGCCTAGTCTAAACTGGGCCGTTTGCTACGCAACTGTAGCACTAGTGGCTTTTCTTTACCTTTCCGCAGCACCGCAATCGCCACACGATCTCCATAATCATAATTCATTTGCAGGTAGGCATGCATCTGGCGGGTGTTCATCTTTTCGCGTTTTCCATCCAACTGCACAAGCACGTCTCCCAGCCGCACGTCACTTTGCCGTGGTGTCGGGTGACGCGGAAACAGAAAGGTCACTTTCAACCCTAGGGCATCCTGCTTTAAGCCCGCACTCCGTTTTTGTGACGCGGTCAGTTCCACGGCCCAGAATCCTGCATTCGGACCGGCGACTTCGGTGGAAGGTCGCCACCAGGGATCCCCGATGGTCTTCCAGTTGCCGTTTAACTGAAGTGTTGTTTCAATCACCTTCCCGTTGCGATTGAGCTGAATCGGTAACGCTGTCCGTGCAGGAACCCCTTCGAGCACCTGTGAAAAGTCAGCCATCGTTAACACTCGCTGGCCCGCCACTTTCAGGATCCGATCCCCACGACGGACATCGGCCCGGGTGGCTGGCGATCCGGGGAGAACACTGGCCACTACGTCCTGGCGACCCGCTTCTGTCTGGATCCCGACTCGCTTTGGATCCGGATACGAAAACACCATATTCTTTTTAAATTTACCTGTGTCCTGCAAATGCCTAAACTGGCCATTTTTTACATCATGGCAATGAATACACTTCTCTTTGCGTGGTGCAAGCATCTTTTTCATAGGCGGAATTGCTTCGGGAGTCCCAAATGGCGCAGGGGCTGCGAACCGATTCAACGGGAGGCTCTGCCGAGTTTTATGCAGCAGCAACACTTGCTGCATAACACGGGCTAAGGATTGCTTGTTTAGGTAAGACTCGGCATGGCCATCTCCTCGACCACCATAGCGAGTATAGAAACGGTCCTGCGAGTCCATGAAGAAGGACATCCAAGTGAGGTCACCATCAAAGCGAAACAGCTTCAGGTTAACACCATTCATCGACTGGATACGAACGCAAACAAATCGTTCCGCCAACTGAGCAATTTCTGGATCACGACGGACAACCTGCCCATCAAAGTCACTGCAAGCCTCTCACCTCTCGCACCGAAAGACCACGAACATTGGCTTACCGTGCTGGCGAGCGAGTTGTT
>CAZXJC010000865.1:0-3436 GCA_964640885.1 uncultured Pirellulaceae bacterium
TGAAATTGCCCATTATCGCCAGGTGGCTAAAACGGTCAGAGAGACCGATTCGAAGAAGGAATTGGACGCCTTCAGTGAGAAGGCAAAGGAGATTCGCGGCACAATCCCCAAGGAATTTTTTATTCGTGCCTTGACCGAACCGACCAATCACACCCCGCCGACATTTCTCTTCAGCCGTGGCAATCATCAGCAACCGGCCTCCCAGGTTGATCCGGGAGAACTATCCGTGCTGAATCTTCATCCGCCGGTCGAGATACCTGCGAATAACCCCGATCTGACATCGACCGGACGGCGACTGGCTTACGCAAAACACCTGACCAGCGGAAAACATCCACTGGTCGCGCGGGTCATTGTAAATCGACTCTGGTTGCATCATTTTGGTCGCGGCATTGTCAGTTCGGCAGGTGACTTTGGAGAGCTTGGTGAGCGTCCCTCGCATCCGCAATTACTCGACTGGATGGCTGCTGAACTGGTCAGCAATGGCTGGCAATTGAAACCGTTACATCGAATGATCCTGACTTCCCGGGCCTTTCGACAATCCTCCCAACGAACTGCTCAACTCGACGAGGTTGATCCGGACAATCGGCTCTACGCTCGTACTTCGGTCCGTCGCATCGAGTCCGAGGCAGTCCGCGACGCAATCCTATTTGTCAGTGGCAATTTAAGCCAGAAAATGTATGGGCCTCCAGTACCAGTAATGGAAGATGCTGTTGGCCAGATCGTCGTCGGCATCGAGTTTCTCGACGGCGAACGGAAACCGACCAAAACCATTCCGCTCAATGGGGAAGAATATCGCCGCAGTCTCTACATCCAGCTTCGCCGTTCGCGGCCACTGGCCGTGCTGGAAACATTTGACCTGGCGACTATTTCGCCTAATTGCACACAGCGTAATTTTTCCAACGTCGCACCGCAGGCACTGTTACTGATGAACAGCCAGTTCATCCTCAACTACGCCCGCCAGTTCGCCGAACGCATTACCCGGGAAGGGGGCCAGGACTTGGCCTCCCAACTTGACCATGCCTGGAAACTGGCATATGGAACAAAACCGACTGAAGAAAACAGCAAGCTGTTACAGGCCTATGTCTTGAACCAGGAAGCTGTCTTCCGAAAGCAGGATGCCAAGATGGACCAGGCGAAGGCTCGCCAGCAAGCACTGGCTAGCGCCTGCCAGGCTATCCTAAGCGCCAATGCATTTATTTATATTGACTAACCAAGATTGCTGAGAACTTCCGCATGCAAGCTAATATCCAAACTCGTTCCAGCCGTCGCCACTTCATGGCACAAGGAGCCATGAGCCTGGCGCCACTGGCTGCGGCCTGGCTCGGCCAGCAACAGCAAGCAACTGCCAACCCGGTCAAGCCAGACCTGGGACTGCAAAGCTTTAACTTGCAAGCCAAGCAACCTCACAAGCCGCCAGCGGCAACGGCCATGATCTCAATGTTCATGCAAGGGGGACCCAGCCAGGTTGACCTGCTCGATCCCAAGCCTGTGCTCAACAAGCTGCACTTGAAGAAATTCCCGGGTAAGATCAAGTATGACAACGCAGCGGAAGCCAGCTCCCGAATACTGGGAACTCCCTGGAAATTTCAACAGCACGGTCAAAGTGGAACCGATGTTTCGGAGTTACTGCCTCACCTCAGCGAGATTGTTGATGACATCCTCGTCATCCGCTCCATGCACACCGGCGTCAATAATCATGGCCAGTCAATTCACGCCATGAATTCCGGACGAACCCAGGGCGGTCGACCAGCCCTGGGAAGCTGGCTCACTTATGCCCTCGGGGCAACCACCACATCCCTGCCCCCCTACGTGGCCATGACCGACCCCAAGGGGTTACCGGTCGAAGGTGTTTTGAACTGGTCTAATGGCTGGTTACCGTCACTGTTCCAGGGAACGGTCATTCGTCCCATCGAGCCACGTATCCTCAACTTGCAGCCTCCCCGCGAACTGCAAGGCCCCGTGCAAGAGAATTACTTGCAGCTACTTGGCAAGCTGAACAAGCAGCATTTCCTGCAACATCCCCGAGAGCTCGATTTACAAGCTCGGTTAACTAACCTGGAACTGGCAACCCAGATGCAGACCGCTGCCCAGGAAGCACTCGACCTGGGACGAGAGACCAAGGCAACGCATCGCATGTACGGCATGGATAACCCGGCCACCCAGGAGTTTGGAGCCCGTTGCCTGATCGCCCGCAGGTTGGTCGAACGAGGTGTCCGCTTCGTGCAGTTGTTCACCAAGAACCAGTACTGGGACCATCACGGCAGCATCCAGTCGCGTTTGCCAGAATCGACCACGAAAATAGATCAGCCCGCAGCCGCGCTGGTGAAAGATTTGAAACAGCGAGGTTTACTCGATTCCACCGTCGTCCACTGGGGTGGCGAAATGGGGCGTCTGCCTGTTATTCAAAATGACACCGGGGTCAAAAACTTCGGACGTGACCACAACACCTACGGGTTCAGCATGTGGGTGGCGGGAGGCGGGTTCAAAGCGGGCGGCACCTATGGTGCAACTGACGAGTTTGGCCACCGCGCCGTGGAAAACATCGTCAACCACTTTGACTACCATGCCACGCTGCTACACCTGTTTGGCCTGCTACCGGACAAGCTTACCTACAAGCAGAACGGTCGCGAACAAACCTTGCTCGATGGTCAGCCCGGCAAAGTCGTGCCGGGCTTGCTGGCCTAAGCGTTACGTAGTCCGTTTCAGTTCCGGTATCGGCGCTCCCTCGCTCAGAATGGGAACTGGCCGCCCCGCGAAATTGGGCAACGCCAAGTCATGGTCATAAATTCCCAGGTGCTGGTAGATCGTCGCCAGGAAATCACCTGGCCCCACCCTGCGCCGGATCGGATCTTCACCGCGAGCATCAGTCGCACCAATCACCTGCCCGGTTTGGATTCCACCACCGGCAAATAACATGGTATTGGCCCGGGGCCAATGATCGCGCCCTGGTTGAACCGTACCCTTGGCACCACTGGCAACTCCCCCGCCACTGCTGGCAACGTGGGAAATACGTGGAGTGCGACCAAATTCACCGGTCACGATCACCATGACCCGTCGATCGAGTCCACGCTGGTAAACATCTTCAATCAAGGCAGAGACCGCCTGGTCAAAATACGGTGCACGATACTTGATGGCTTCGAACACGTGATGATTGACCGCGTGATCGTCCCAGTTTGCAACTCGACCGCACAACGGCCCATCGAACTCTGTCGCCACGACATCTACACCAGCTTCTACCAGTCGACGTGCCATCAGGCATTGCTGCCCCCACTGGTTGCGACCGTAACGCTCTCGCACCTGGTCCGATTCCTTGGTCAAATCAAAAGCCTCATGAGCTTCTGGTTGGGTTAGCATCCTGATGGCCTGGGCTTCGTAGGCATCCAGGGCTTGCATCATGCCCGTTGCATCAATGGCTGTTCGTAACCGGTCAAAGTTA
>CAZXJC010000866.1:0-6029 GCA_964640885.1 uncultured Pirellulaceae bacterium
CTAATTCCAAAGGTTCTTCGTCCAGTGAAATGCCACTATCGGAGGGAGTGCCCAGGTTGATCCCGCTGTCGCCCGAACCCAATGTGATATCACTGTTGCCAGCACTGTCAGATGTACTGAGGACTAAGTCGTCGTCGCTAAGTGCAAAATCGTCGTCGCTCAGGTCCATGTCTGCACTACTGTCGTCCAGTTCGCTCGCATCAAACCCGAGATCAGCTTCATTCTCGTTGACACTAATTTCCCCGGTGCCGCCCTCTTCCTGTAGCAGTAGCTCTGAATCGTCCAGTACGTTAGCGTCATCAGAACCTAATGACAATTCGCTGCTCTCGTCGGAGAGTTCCAGATCGCTTTCGTGAGCAGCTTCCGAGCCGCTTCCAATTACGCTGGCACCAGAGTTGTCTCGCACATCGTCGACCAGCAGGCTGGCCGCAGCGCCCAGATCAGCACTTGATTCAGAATCGTCGTCAACCACCTCGAGCATGGCGGCCAGGTCGGGGGCTTCTCCCAGCATGGTAACATCGTCATCATCGTCCTGGAAATGAAGTTCCGAAGACTCGTCATCCGAGGAAGACTGACCCGTCAGTTGTTCGATTTCACTAGTTTTGAATTTCCAGGTTGAACCGTCACGAAAACCGCGGATTTCACCATCCTCCCGCATCTTCCCTAATTCTTCCGGGCTTATATTTAAGCGTTTCGCCGCTTCTTCTAAATTATGAAACATGTCAGCCATTTTGTTTTCCTGAGTTCAAACGTCGTGAATCAACCTGTCTTCGAATTAGCAGTGTCACGGCCCCCCGCGCTCGTTACTCGGTCACACGAGAATCCACTTATCGTTGTAGCAAAGAGCGGATTTCTCGCGGTGAGGGGCTGCCTCCATTAAATTCGTCCATTAAAAGGTCCCAATGAGTATTTCGGACACATTTAAGCGATATTTCACCCGATGTCCGGTCGATGTGATAAATCCCCATCACCTTCCGGCGAGGATCAATTAAGGTTACCTGTTGTCCGGAATTTCCCAGATCTAACGAAAAGGCAATTAACTGATCACTTGGTACCGATTGTAACGGTTGTTGCCCCGGATTGTCAGCAATTAACACGCCTGACACCCCAATGATGGCCGCTCCCGCTACAAAACCCACAACAACTAATAAACTCCCTAGCAACGTACGCATGCTGGCGGACTCCTTTCTACCACAGGTAAAGCCCGGAGCTTATAAGATCAATTCTAAAAGCACCGTGGCCCGTTTCAAGAGATTACCGATCTTACCAAAGCTGATTTTTACACTTCTTTTTCCGCATATTGCGTTACCGGAACAATCAGAGAAAGCCCTATATCCCCCTCTGATGATCTGTAAGCCGTTGTTTTCAAACAGCTTACGCATTTAATTGCGTGTTTGGGGCAAGGAACGGTGCCGGCTTCTGTCCCGATAGATGAATTCTGCCTGTCGCCTGCCTGCGCCTCTCCCCAGGGAAGCGGCGGAAGTTTAGTCCATTGGGTGCCCGGGAGACAAGGTCAGAACCAAACCTGGCCACCCCCTCAGGGGACCTTGTTGAGAGTGCTTTGAACGTCTAAACATGAAGCCCTTGAAGGACTTTTCGTGGCTTAGTCGTAGCGAGACGAGTCAGGGAGAGAAATGACTTGATTCGCCCTAAACGAGGTGCAAAACGTGGCAATGATGTATTACGTTACCCGTCAGATTGATTTTTGTTATGGCCATCGACTTCTTAACTATGAAGGTAAATGTCGCCATTTGCATGGACATAATGGTCGAGCCGTCATCAAGATTGCCTCGAATGAATTGGATCACCGTGGCATGGTACTGGATTTCTCAGACATCAAGTTGGTGGTCAGCAAGTGGATCGATGAAAATCTGGATCACCGGATGATTTTGCACCGAGAAGATCCCGCCGTGGAATTTCTTGAGCAACTCAACGAGCCGTTGTTTCTTATTGATAGCAATCCAACGGCAGAGAATATCGCTAAGCTGATCTATGAAGTGACTGCGGAAGAAGGGTTTCCCGTTCTGGAGGTCGACCTTTGGGAAACTCCCCAGTGTTTTGCGACTTATGGTCGGCCCTCATCCACCGATGGTGACTGAAGCAAGATTTTAGCAACAGCGCAAAAGTAAGTCCGGGTGGTTCCTGAGAACCAGACCCGGACTCGGTTCCCCCCCGGGATTTACCTTGATTAGTCTCTGGGATCGTTGCTTTATGAAAGACCTTATCGGATCAGTTGCCGGGGATACTTTGGTTAAGTTTTCCGATTAGGCATTTTCTCCGGTTTGGAAACAGATCCAGGTCTAGCTAGCAAGACAAGTCGCGACCTCTTCACCGAAAGTTCTTTAATTCAAGCCAGCTGTCACCAAAATTGCTCATTAAACTGTAGCGATTAGGCCGATTTTGAGGGCACACCCTGGTCTCCTGCGGTGCGCGCTTATTAAAGGATGAATCTGTTGTCACGATCAAAATCACGAAACTCTTTAGTTGTTATTTTCAGCAGTCTTGGCTGGCCGTTGGTCGTAGGTATTTCCGTCTGCAGCCTGTTTTATGCAGGTGTGTATCGGGGGCCTTTAGACAATGAGTTATTACGCAGATATGTTGCGGTTCACCCGGTTTCGTTTATTGCTACCGGGATGTTTTTCGTGGGTATGGCTGCCTTGCTGTTAAGACTCGGTACGGTCTTAGCACAATTCTGGTGGGTACATCGTATTCAATTGTCTCCAAGACCGGCTGCCGGTCAGCCCCTGGAGGAGTGCCCTGCCCTGCAGGCTCAATTAGAAGCGTTACCCTTGGGGCCTCGCAACAGTTACTTGGGGCAACGCCTTAGTAGTGCGCTGGACCATGTCAATCGAAGTGGATCGGCGGAGCAATTAGGTGACGAACTAAAATACCTCTCCGACATGGATCAGGAGCGGCAACACAACGCATATTCATTAGTGCGGATTATCATCTGGGCAACACCAATGCTGGGTTTTCTAGGTACCGTAATTGGTATTACCCAGGCCTTGGGTGACTTGGCAACGCAGCAATTAGGTGGCGATTTGCAGCAGGCCATGAAAGGGCTATTGTCGGGACTTTATGTGGCTTTTGATACGACTGCCCTGGCGTTGAGCCTGGCAATTGTGTTGATGTTTGTGCAGTTCCTGATCGATCGTATTGAGAGTCAGTTGCTGACGGTTGTTGACCGCCGTGCGAATGATCAGTTAGCCGGTCGCTTCCAGCAACTGGCTGTCAACAAGGATCCGTTGCTAGGTTCGCTGCAGCGAATGGGTGAGATGCTGACGGAGAACATGTATGAATTGGTTTGTCGGCAAACGGAATTGTGGCAGGCATCAATGGTGAATGCTGAACAACGCTGGACCGATTTGTCCGAAAGCACGGGCAGCCAGTTACAGTCGGCACTGGAAAATTCATTGAACGAATCGCTTCGGCAGCATGCGCAGTCGCTGGCTGAGATTGAGCGCAGTTCGACGGAACATTGCCAGCATCGCTGGGAGCAATGGCAGACGGTTCTTTCTGACAACGCACGCATGTTAAGGGGCCAGCAAACGGAAATGATCCGCCATGGAGAAGTTCTGGAGCGTACGCTGCAGGCGACGGCAGAAGTGATCAAGCTGGAAACTGCCCTCAACAATAACTTGAAATCGCTCGCGGGTTCCAAGAATTTCGAAGATACAGTCATGAGCCTGTCTGCTGCAATCCATCTTCTCACGACTCGCATGGAGAGTCGCTCGGACCGAGGGAGTAAGATTAGCTTGGAAAACGATGATGATTCCTCACAAGGGCGCGCTGCATGAGACGTCGACGATCTGCTCAAACGACCCTCAAACCATCCCTGTTTCCCTTTCTAGCAGTCCTGATCTGTACCATGGGTGCCCTGATCGCATTGCTGGTCTTGGGAGTTCAGCAGGCGCATGTTCACGCCGAGGTAGTGGTTCAACAACAGCAATCGCGAACCAAGGAGCAGGAAGAGAAGGAAGAACAGGAACGCTTAAAACACGAGGATTTCGTCTGGCAACAAGAGATTCTCGAGGAGCAGCGCACTAAGAAAACATCGCAATTGGCCGATCGCCGTTTACAGCTAAGTCACCTGGAAGAACATTTGCGGCAACTTCAAGGTGAATGGCAGCGTGCGCAGGAGAAAATGCGGCAGCTACAGCAGTTGCGACAGCAACGCCAAGATCAGTCAGAGGACTGGCAACAACAGTTAGCAGACTTACAGCAACAGATCAAACAAACTCAGCAACAGTTGGACGTGTTGCGTCAACAGACAGAAAATGCTGATAAAGGCTACGCTATTGTTGTCTACAACGGTTCGCGAGGAACTAAGCGGCGACCGATCTACCTGGAGTGTACGGATGCGGGGATCTTAATTCATCCAGGTGGGGTTCAGATTAGCCGTGCAGATTTGGATGGCCCCGGCGGCCCCGGTAATCCACTGGATGCCTGCTTGCGAGCAATTCGCGAATACCTGGCCCAGCAAGGAACAGCCCAGGAAGAACCTTATCCATTGTTGCTGGTACGCCCTGATGCCGTTTATACCTATGCCCGGGCGCGGGAAGCAATGAAATCGTGGGAAGATGAATTCGGTTATGAACTCATTGAAGCAAAAGTGCCGCTGAAGTTTTCGCCACCAGATGAAAACCTTAAGACGATTCTCTTGCAGACCATTCGAGATGCCCGACAACGACAGATTAGCCTTTCTCGCGCAATGCCAAGTCGTTTTGCAGGCCGAGCGGGCGAACAATATCGACCAGCGAACAGTCATCGTCGGCCAAAATCACCGTCGAGTCCTGGCAGGAGCGCGGCGGGCCGTGGTTTCGGAGACGGCCAGTCTGGTGCTGCCGGGAAAAATCCGGCCCTTCAACAAGGTGCGTCAGGCGAACCGGGAACAGCATCGAGTAACCGGCAAACCGGTGCTGATCGGCAGTTAGAGGGTGCAGGAACTCCCCAGGCATTTGCTGGCAGCGACGGCGAAGGTGGTGCGACGACCGCTCCGGGTAACCGGAAGGGAGGCTGGGGGCTGCCTAAACGAAAGTTTGGCTCCACGGGAATATCCCGACCGGTCACGGTTATCTGTACCACGGATCGCTTGATCATTGTTCCAGGGCGATACGAACGGCTAGCTCCGTTTACGACCCAGACCGGGGGGAACGTGCCAGGGGCACTGGATCGCTTTGTTGGTTCGCTCTGGGACTACATGGAGAACTGGGGAATTGCAGTTGCCGGCGGGTACTGGAAACCGGTGCTCAATGTTGAAGTACGCCCTGGTGCCGACATTCATTTTGAGCAACTGAAAACATTGCTCGAGTCCAGCGGTATTGAAGTTAAGCGAAAATAATTCAGCCAGGTCCGATTGCGAGAACTATGTATACCAGACGCTCATCAATTCGAACGGTTGAGGATCCGGGACAGGATTCGTTCTTGGATATTGTTGCCAACCTGGTCGGTATACTGATTATCCTTGTCATGGTCGTCGCGGTGCGGGCACGGGAAGCAATTGTTGTCAGTCGAACAGAGAGTGATCGCCAGCCGGTTTCGGAGATTGACGTGGCGGCTCCTCAAATGGCAGTGGAAGCGGTTACCGCAGATATCCATCGCATCGATCGGTTGATGGAAAGACAGGACTTTGAAATTTCCTACCGGCGCAAAGAACGGGACAAGGTGCTGGCACTCTTAACAGCCCTGGAAAGTAACGTGAAGTCGCGACGCGAACAGCTGAGCGAGCAGCAGCAGGAGGAATTTGACCTGCGAGACCAAGTAGCCAAGGCACTGTCCGAATTAGCTGACATCGAGAACAAGCGAGTCGCCTTAAACAGTAAATCGGTTCCCGAAAAAATTATTGAACATCTCCCAACACCCATGGCAAAGACTGTTTTTGGAAAGGAAACACACTTTCAATTGAAAGCGGGGCGTTTAGCTTACATTCCCTGGAATCGCTTGATTGCTCTGTTGCAAGAAGACGCTCCTCGTCACGTCTGGAAACTCAAGGATGCCGCCCGTACCACTGAAATGCTTGGGCCTGTAGA
>CAZXJC010000867.1:0-4259 GCA_964640885.1 uncultured Pirellulaceae bacterium
GCAACAGCCAGCGTAAACTCGAGGGCATCCGCATCAAGGGATTTTTCCGCATCAGTTGAATAGAGGTGAATGAGGCCCACCACAGCATTATCATATCGAACCGGTGCACAAATCACGCTCGTTGAATGGATGACTCCTTGACTGTCACGCTTTCCCAGCATGCTGTCGTCGCCAATGTCACGGGCCAGTACCGCCTCGCCATCGCGCAATACGGTGTTGGCAACGAAGACCGATAAACGCTGATAGGGAAGCTTGCCACGGGCACGGGATGCCAGGATTTCAAGGTCCGCAGCTGTGGGTGGCTGTTGAACATCGTGTGGAGTCACCAGGACGGCGCCCCCATCGATGCTAAGTCCTTCAAACAGGCCATCCAGGGCGCCATCGGCCATAGTACCAGGCTCTCCCTCGGTCGCCAGTTGAAAAGCCAGCCGACAACGCGTAGAAGCAGCCTGGCCGACACGGGGTGCTTCGGACTCTTCTTCTTGTTGCCTGAGATACTTCGTTTGTCCGCGACGATGCGTGATGGTCGGTACCCCATGCGGTTCCATCACATTGGAGTCACTGATCGCACCCGTGTCATCAATAATCATCGAGTCACTCTGGCTGGCCGGGCTAACGGTCTTCCCGGCAGTATCCTCGTCCCCAGACACCTCGGGAAATGCCTCGGACAGATCATGGACGAACGCCATTTGGCACTTGCCGACACAAACCACGTCACCCGGGGCAATCGGCTCATCCTGCTCGATTGTTTTACCTGCTAGTGTTGTCCCGTTGCGACTGTCTAAATCTCGCAGTGTCCAGTCGCCTGCAGTAAAGAAAATCTCGGCATGATTGCGACTACAGCGTTCATCTTGCACAACAATCTGATTAGTCGAGGCTCGGCCAATTGTCACCGACCGCCCAGGGACCAAACGGATAACGTCGGTCCACTTAGTCCCTTCTCGAATTACCAAATATGCTAACATTTACCTGCCAATACGCCCCTGTTTGGAAAAACATGCCTATTCTGGGAACTGATTTCTTACCTGGCCTGCTGGCCAACCGAGCCTTAGGTTCTGGCTGTCCCAGAGGAGGGCCAGTAACCCCAGATAGACTTCCTAGCCCATCTACTGTGGTCTTTAACCAGAAGAAACAAGTACTTACCAATATACACTTTAGCGACGCTTACGCTGCCCCCCCACGCAACCCCCTCGTTAGGGTTGTAACGAAACGACCAATCGGTGTAACATACTGGCCGTTCCAAGGAGATTTCTTGCAAACCCGTAAGGTGGGAGGTATCCTTGGGTAAGTGGTTTCTTTGGATGAACTTACCGGGAAATCACCAGCGGGCAAAAGATCCATTCAGGACTTATCGCCCCCAGGAACAGAGATATCAAAAAAGGCGCTGATGACCCCGCACATTGATTGGGCGAGGGGATTCAATTGCCGCACACCGTCACAAGGAGCATCAGATTATGACGAGTGGCCGCACTGCATACACAGGAACTTATAAACTTGGTCTTGGGCTGGCTTTAGTCGCCCTGGCGCTAATCTTGACCCCGGTAATCAGCCAAGCTGGTCGGTTTCAACAACCCCGTGCCGTGGGTGGCATCTCCATTGACGCAGCTGGCGTTGTACAACCTGCAGCCATAGCTGACCGGGCAAATCTTGTTGTTCAACTGCGTAAGCAACTCAAGGATGCCCCGGAAGGGCTCGTCGTTCCTGCTGGCATGCGAATGATCTCGCTACGCGGACTGGAAGCCGCACTCGAAGCCTCAATTCGAAACAACCAGGGAGCTTTGCCAGATGAACTGCGTTACATGGCAGGTCTGCAACGTATTGAATACGTGTTTGTCGTTCCGGAACGCAATGATGTCGTGCTAGCCGGTCCCGGCGAAGGCTGGAAAGTTGATGACCAGGCTAACATCGTCGGCATCACGACTGGGCGACCTGTCCTGAGACTGGATGACTTCATGGCCGCTCTGCGAGCTGTGCAAGAGGCAAGACAGGGAGGCATCTCTGTCTCCATCGATCCGACTGAAAAAGGTTACCAGCAATTACAAACGTTGTTGACCCAACAGCGTCGGTCGCGACGCACCCCGCAGTTAGCAACGCTAGAACCGGCAATGCGAAAAGCATTCGGTAACCAGCAAATCAAGATCCTGGGCGTGCCGACAACTAGCCATTTCGCCCGGGTTATGGTAGCAGCTGACTACAAGATGAAACGATTGGCCATGAAGCTTGACCCATCTCCGGTCAAGGGTCTGACCAGCTTTGTCGACATGGTAAAAAATTCTCGCAATATCGCACCCGACGTCAACCCACGATGGTGGCTGGCATGCAACTATGAGCCAGTGGTACGCAGCGAAGATTCGCTGGCCTGGCAATTGCGTGGTCCCGGTGTCAAAGCCATGACAGAAGATGAATTTGTCGATGACAATGGTCGAGTTCGCAGCGATGGCAGCAAGAACCCGATAGCCCAAAAATGGGCAGATCAGCTGACCAAGCACTATGACGAACTGTCAAAAAAAGACATCGTCTTCGGTGAACTCAGAAACATCATGGACATGTGCGTCATTGCCGCACTCCTCGAAAAAGAACAACTTCTAGAGCGTGCTGGCTGCAGCATCCCGCTACTGACCGATCAAAAAAGTCGCGTAGAACTGGAAGACTGGCACACTCCCAAAGTCGTGCCGCCGCAATGCAGTTTCCTGAAAACCCGTCGCGGCTGGGTCGTTACCGCTTCCGGTGGTGTTCAAGTTGAGTCCTGGCCCGTACTAAACAAGACTCAAATGGATCCCCAAATTAGCGGCTACCTGAAAAAGGCAAAACCAGCCAATCAAGCCGGTTGGTGGTGGAACTAGATAACCACCGACTCTCTCTAGCTAATTACTGGCGTCTTCCCAGCAGGGGTGATGCTGCGCAGGTTCACACAGCGAACGAACGGTAAGCGTGCTGCCATCTCGGGAAAATGCTGGTCGACAAATCCCTCATCTGCCAGTTGCTGCCAGTCGCTTCCTGGCGAGACCGAAGCTGACTTGGCAAGGACAAGCTCCTCCGCAGAAAGAACCTCTGCCACCCGCGCCGCAATCGAATCACTGCTAACTTCCCAAGTCGCTGGCAACAAATCACCGGGCAAACTTGGCTCGACAGTTTTCAGGAATGGCTCGACCGAGAAAATAGCCGCTTCCTGCTGATTACCTGACGCAACCCATGCTCGCAATGATTGCCAGTCATCAATCAATCGCGTCCTGGGCAACTGCTGGTGGAGCAAGACAGCCGTAATAGTCATCGATGTCACGCACATCCAGTGTGCCGTCTCTTCATTTAATGGAAACTGCTTATCCCATTGGCGCACTAAGTCTGCATACGGCCCACCACCGGCGATAATGATTGTCGTCATTTTTGACTCGCCCGACACCCACTGGTCCCAAGCAACCGCCAAGTCAGGGTAATCGAACAGGCTACCACCAATTTTTACAACTCGAATTGCCGGCATGGTCATTGAGCCCATTCCTCCGCGGCCAAAACTGCCAGCGCATGTGCCGGACCGCTTCGAGACAAGACCATTCCAATCTGGTCGGAGAGGGGACTAACGGGCAACGACAAGGTGAGCAGGCTTAAAGCTCGCCCGGCCAGGAAGTCACCGTGGCCACTAACAAAAATACGCTCCATCTCTTCAGGAACAGCTGAAAGAACTTTCGCGATACTTTCTGCCAGCCGCTTTGCCTGAGATTCTGCAACCCACTCAGCGGCCGCCAACGCGTCAGCTGGCGTGAACTGCTCGGGATCCGCACAAATCATTCGAGACAAACGCAGACAAGCAGCCTGGCGGGATCGCACCTCTCCATCCCCTGTATGCTCCCTTCCCGTAGACTCGGGAAGATCGCCCAAGGTCACGTAAACGTCCAATGTGGTGGCAAACAATTCCGCTGCCAGCGGACACATCTCTCCCCGATAGGGAAAACTCTCGACCAGGGCACAGACGGGAGTCCGTTCCACCCCACTATAAACAAGCTCACCGGCTACTAACCGACTAACATCATCTTCGCCTCGCGAACTGGGTGAGCCGTCCACGATGGGAATCAAGTCGGTCGTCGAGGAACCGACATCCACTAACAAGAAGTCCTGCTCACCCGTAGCTTGGGTCACAAAACGGGCTAGTGCATGCCAGTTCGCCGCTGCCACCGACAAGGCATCCTGACGGGCCGCCTCGACGGTGGCCCAATTCCCATCAACTTGGTAGACCCGGACATCTTTTCCCGCAGTCACTTGCTGGA
>CAZXJC010000868.1:0-5603 GCA_964640885.1 uncultured Pirellulaceae bacterium
CGGTTCGATGTTCAGTCATTTTAGGCTGAGCTAGCTCTGTTTTTCTTCTTTTTTCGCCTCAACATGGCCGAGATCTTTTAATATAATAACCAGCGATTTGAATGGACTTCAGAATTCCTCAATTGCCGTTGTTAAGGAGCCTTTAGGATGTTGAAACTGGTCGGTGAACAAGCCAAGTTTTGCGACGGTGTTTCCCGCCGCAGCTTCTTGCATGCTGGTTTCCTGGGAGTTGCCGGGCTGAGCCTGGCTGACGTGCTCAAGCTGCAGGCAAACGCAGCCAGCGGGCAAGGCAAACCAAAGACCTCGATCATCTTCGTCGAGTTGGCCGGTGGACCGACCCAGTTTGAGACCTACGATCCCAAGCCGAATGCGCCGGCCGAATATCGCGGCCCGATGAACGTTGTGAAGACGAATGTTCCCGGAGTAGTTTTTGGCGAGACGATGGCTCACCAGGCCAAGATTGCCGACAAGCTTTCGATCATTCGTTCTATTCGCCACGGTTCGAGCAGTCACGATCCCTCCAGTCACCTCTCGCAAACCGGTTACTACAAATCGGGCCCCAAGGGTGGCGTGAACCAGGCTCCCTGTTTCGGGTCGGTGATTGCCAAGGTTCGAGGACCCAATGCTGAGAACTTGCCGGCTTACGTAGCCGTTCCTAATACGATGCGCAACGGACGCTCGGCTTACCTGGGCCAATCGTTTAACGCTTTTGAAACGGTCAGCGATCCAAATAGTTCCAAGTTCAAGATTCCGAATCTCGAACTGGCTTCGAACATGACGATCGATCGCCTGGGTGATCGACGTAGCCTGTTGAAAACCCTTGACGCCCGTCGCAAGCTACAGGACCTCGAAGAGGCTTCCAGTGCAGTCGATGATTTTTCGCGACAGGCCTTTGAACTGGTCTACGGCTCGCGAGCCCGAGCCGCTTTTGATATTGCCCAAGAGCCAGATGAATTGCGCGATGTTTACGGTCGCAACTCCGTTGGGCAAAGCATGCTGCTGGCTCGCCGGCTGGTCGAGGCAGGTGTCACCTGCGTTACTGTGCGAAGCACAGGCTGGGATGACCATAACAAGATCGTTAACGGCATGGAAAAGCACGGCACGATCTACGACCAGGGAGTGGCTGCCTTGATCGAGGATCTTTACCAACGAGGCCTGCGGGAGAATGTGCTGGTCGTGGCGATGGGAGAATTTGGTCGTACCCCACGCGTTAACAAGAATGCTGGACGCGATCACTGGGGTTCCCTGATGAGCGTGATGCTGGCTGGCGGTGGCCTTAAGCCAGGGATCGTTGGATCCTCTAATTCCAAGGGTGAAGTGCCAGCAACTAATGAATATCGGCCGGAAAATGTCCTGGCCATGCTCTATCGACACCTCGGAATCGATCCGGTGATGACGTTCAATGACGTCTCAGGCCGACCACGCTACCTGCTGGAAGAACGTGAGCTGATTCACGAATTGATCTAGCCCCTGCCCTGTCAGGGAGATAGCTGGTAACGATCAACCTGTCGCCCCTGCGAATGCCAGATTTGCATTGGCTTACCCGGTACAAAATCAAAACCCTCGAGATGGGTGCGGTTTTCAGCAATTTCCCAGACCCGCGTCGGTTGCTGCTCAGTCTCGCTGAGCGTTTTGGGTAAGTTGAACTCATACAGGCCGTCCATGCTGCCAAATGTGTGGATCGAGTAAAGCTTGCCATTGCGGATCCGCAGCCCCTGGGAAAAACTCATCGCTTTCGGATAACGGAAAATACCATCACGGACCATCTTGTCTCCCTTGATTTGGTAGCGATGGATCCCCAGGTCACTCATGTCCCCGACCCAGAGATGCTTGCCGTCCCAGCAAACCGGGTCGATCCAGGTAACGTCACTGGTGATGTCCCAGGTTTGTATGATTTCCAGGTCGCTCGCCCGAATCTTGGCAATGATTGACCGGTTTAGCTTTGGATCATGCATACCGTTTTCTGGTCCATGTAACAGCCCCGCCCAGATGAAACCGTCGTGGTAGTGAATGGCCCCCACGTGATTGACCCCCTCGATCCGAATCGATTTCTCTTGTTCAAGTTTCCAGTTCCGGTCGTACCGGTAGATCGATTTTGAGGTCGAGCTGAAACAGTGGTCGGCTGACAGGGCCAGTCCCTGCTGCGCATTTCCCTTGGCCAGCGGGTGCTGTTCCAGCAGAGTTGCCAGCGGCGTGAGAGTGTTGCCATGTTTGAGTCGTGAACGGTAGATCGGCTGTAGTCGGCGAATCTTGTGCTGGTCGGCAACTGTCAGCATGCTGGCCAGCTTGTCGACCAGTGGGAATTCGACGCCAGCCTTGAACAGCTGATGAACTTTGTCTGCTTCGTTAGCACAGCAAAAGTTGATTCGAATCCGCTCTCCACGCAGAATCTTAGTGTGGGCCGGGTCGACGTGGTTGCCACCGTAAAGCTGGATGAACTCCGACTTGTAGCCGATCGTCTCCTTGACGTATTGCAGGGAGTTGGACTGCCGCTCCATGTTGCAGATCTGGATCTGAGGGTTCACCAGGCGGGCGGCGGCGGCCGCCGGGGCGCCGCAAGCAAGGAAGGATTGGTGCAGTCGCTGGTGAGCAGCAATGCGCTCCGTTGTCTTCTTAGCCAAGTCGACACCTCCCTTGAGGTGGACGTTCAGCCAGATGTTTTCTGGCATGATAGCCAACGCTTCGTCGAGCGTCGGGATGGGTGTGTTTTTGAACTGGCTTCCCTTCCAGGAACCGGCATCCAGCTTCTTTAGCTCAACCAGCGTTAAATTGCCCACCGGTCCGGAACCGCTGGTGGTTCGATCAAGTGTGTCATCGTGCATCAGGACCAGTTGCCCGTCCTTGCTCAGTGCTACGTCGAACTCGATCATCTGGGCGCCCAGTCGGATTGCCTCGCGAAAGGCGGGAATCGTGTTTTCCGGGTGCGTGTCACTGGCACCCCGATGGGCGCAAATACCCCGGGTCGGCATGACCACCGGTTTTGGTTCCGCTGCGCTGGCCCATGAAAAACAGGCCAGTGTGCAGTAAGTCAAGAGTGTCAAATGAAATCGGGTGGAGAGTTGCATGGGTGAACCTCGATCCAGGGAATGACGGTTACTGAGTGATTGTTTTGATTTCCTCGTCTGTGAACTTAGTTTCCAGGCGAGCCCCCATTTGGGAGACGACGCGGGCTGCGGCGTGTGATGCCAGCTTGCCAGCCTGCTGCCAGTCCAGGCCGTTGGTGATTCCAAAGAGCAGTCCGCCGGCATACATGTCGCCGGCCCCGGTGGTGTCGACGGCGTCCACACTAACGCCCTCGATCGGGACGACTTCGCCTCCATGCATCAGGATCGATCCATTGGCTCCCAGGGTCAGGGCCACGTTTTCACAGTGTTCGTGGATTTGTTGGGCACAGTCGATAGCATCCTCTTTGCCGGTCAGGCTGCGAGCTTCCTCTTCGTTGCAGAAGAACATGTCGACGGGCCCTTCGACCAGTTGCCAGATTTCATCCCGGTTGGTATTCACCAGGAAGGGGTCGGAGGCTGTAAAGGCGATCTTGACGCCATGTTTTTGTGCTAACTCGATGGCTCGATATGCGGCCGAGCGGGTTTCCGGTCCACAGAGCAGGTACCCCTCGATGTAGATGTACTTTGATTGCTCGACTTCGGATTCGACGATGTCGTCGGCGGAGAGGATGGCCGAGGCACCGAGGTTCGTGAGCATCGTTCGCTGGGCGTCAGGAGTGATCAGGATGGCGCAAGTGCCGGTCGGGTCATCAGCAGCCGGGGTGGCTTCGATACTGATTCCCAGTCCCCGCATATCGTCGAGGAAAAATTCGCCCATCGAATCGTTTCCTACCTTGCCGACGTAAGCGGCTTGGCCGCCGAATTCGGCGATTCCGACGACCGTATTGGCCGCAGACCCGCCCGCGCAGCGGTTGAACGAGTCCGCATCGAGTTGCCCTAGGAGAGCCTGTTGCTTGTCGTTGTCGACCAGCGTCATGATTCCCTTCTCAAAGCCAGTTTGAAGCAGGGTTTCATCGCTTACTTGGGATTGCACGTCGACCAGTGCATTGCCAATTCCGTAGACGTCATGTTTCATCGAGCAGGGTGCCTGTCTTGAGGTGAGGAGATAACGTGCCTTAGGGACTTTTGGCCCCGGTGCGGCTCATTTGGTAGTCAAGAGTGAACGTTTCCTTGGGGTCCTTGTTTGTTTTGTCCAGCAAAGGCGAGTATTTGGTGACTTGGATCTTATTCTTCGCGGGAATGAATTTCAGCGTGCGTAGCCAGCCATCGCCCCCTTTGCCCTGGCCCTGGTAATCGGTCAGCATCTCGATCACGGTGCCACCGGCGTCATTCTTGCTGGTTTGTAAGCCCACGCCTTGGATGTGACCACTGACCACCAGGAAAATGTTTGGCTGTTTACGGACGAGTTTTTGCCATATGTTTTCGCCGCTGTTTCCCTGCAGGTTGTAAGATGCTGCGCATGAAGTGTCACGTGCTTCGTTGCGCATGTAGCAGTGGGTTGCAACGATTACCCGATGGTCGGGATGTTTTTTGGCGACCGAGGCGGCCCATTCAAGCGTCGTGTCACGAGGGGCAAACTCCAGGCTGATCACCATGAACTTCATCCCAGCCGCTTCGAAGAAGCAGTAATTATTGTCGTTGTTCTTGGCGAGGTGTCCGCCGTACCATTTGTGTCCCGAGAAACGAGCCGGTGAAAAATACTTGTTGTAGAGGGTTGTGTCCCGCTTGGCGAGAACCATGTCGTGGTTGCCGGGCACCATGCTGTAGGGTACGACGCCGTCAATAATCCGCATCGCCCGATCGGCACTGGCCCATTCCGATTCGGTACTCGCATTTTGGACGATATCGCCGAGGTGGATCGCGAACTTAATGTTGTCTTCCTTCAGTCGTTTGCGAATCCAAAGAGTCTGTGCCACATAGGTGTCCGGGTATTTCTGCGAGTAGTACTGCGTGTCGGGAAGCAGGACGACGGTGAAGGATTTGTCTTTGGCTGCCGGCTCGGCCGCCTGGGCTACGCTGCTGTGTAGCACGCAGGACAGTAGCAGGACGGAAAAGATAATCGTGAGAGTAAATCGATTTCGCATCAGTGAAAACCTCCTAAGTGGTCGTTAAGTTGACCACAGCATACCCGATTGCCGCCGGAGATTCGAGAAGTGGAGCGGTAAATCGTCGCCCCTAATCCTTGGCCGGCTCAAAGCCTTCAAAGGGAGGAGCGGCGTTGGGTGGAAAGCGGTCGAGAATTTTCTGCAGACGAGCACGGCGACCTGGAATGACCCGCTCCTGGGAAGTGTACAGATTCTAGGATTGCAGTAGATCGGTGGTGGCATATCGGCCATCAGAGAGCTGGTAAAACCCCTCGCGGTTGTCGAGCAAGTATTGCCAGTCACGAACCATGCGAAACGTGCCGATCTGAGAGTAGATCCAGTTGCGTTTCTTAAAGGGGTCGTCGTCACCAGAGATGCTCGGGGCCAGGCTCTTGCCGTCCAACGGAATACCGGCCGGAAGTTTCGCACCGCTAAGCTCGACGAACGTTGGGTACAGGTCGGTAAAATCGACCAGGTCCCTGGTCGGTAATCCTGGTTGAGGTACTAGCGAAGG
>CAZXJC010000869.1:0-3583 GCA_964640885.1 uncultured Pirellulaceae bacterium
AACGTATCCGATTCACGGTAACCACCTGTAGCCACAGAAACAGCGCGGTACACATTACCCGTGGAGAGCGCTACAATTTGACTGGCCTGATAATGGCGACAAATCCACGCTGGAGCCAGGCAGTTCATCGCCCACAATCGGCCGGGATCAAGACTGGCACCAAATTTGAAACCAGCAAGGTAGACAACGTTCGCTACCAGCGGTAGCTGATTCACAGCATCCGGATCAAGCAAGTCACAAGCAACCGTTTCAACTCCCCAAGATTCCAATTGCTCGCGTATGGACTCATCGGAAAACCGAGATACCCCGATCACTCGCGCCTTACTGCCCGCTTCGTCAACTGCTCGCCTGGCCATCCTGGCCATGGTCGGACCCATTTTGCCGCCGACACCCAACAGTACCAGATCTCCTTCGAGGCGATCCATCATGGCAATCAGGGCAGCAGTCGGTTTACTAAGAACCTCTTCCAGCTCCGTTACCGATTGCGGGGCCGATGAGCTAAAATCTGCCGAAGATGGTGAAGACATCAAACATCCCTGCCTGAAACAGGCCAAACTGCCAGAAGCAACTTGAAATTATCTTTTTTCCAATACTCGCAGCATTAGACCAGTTTCGCAGGATGTTGACTATCCACGGAGTCTCCCTTCAATAGACCCAAGCGATAAATTGAACCAAGGAGGACAGGCACTGCTGCGGCAGTGGGGGGGCTCTCGGGGGCCAGCTGCTTGGCAAAACAGTGCCTGTCCGAACCAGCCAGGTGCTGCTGGATCATCCGTGATTTATCCTTGGCGCCTGACGGCCTGCAAGCGTCCACGAAAACCTCGCGGAATCTCGTACGCATCATCCGTATACTGAATGTTCTGGATGTCCTGTACATCAAATTCTTTAACGCCGCGGTGAAGTGACGAACGACCGATGACAGTCCAGCCGTTGGTCGCCAGTAAAACCTGGTAGGGGGAAAATTTCGTCCACACCGCAGATCCTTCCCGGGAAATATGTGCAAACTCTGCGAGTTCTTCTCCGTCGATCAACATCCGAATCTGCTGTTGTTTGGCGATCGCCTGAAACACTGCCTTAATCATCTCCCGCGTCAGTGACTGGTAAGAGACACCCGTATCGACGATTGAGCAACCGTGAATAAGGCGAGCAATACGGGATTTAGTTTCCTGGGAATAGCTGGCTAACAGGCGTGACAGGGACTCGCGAACCGATTGGGCATAATCTTCAAATCCGTTGAGGTATGACAACTGGGCCACGAGAACCAACTTGATCAGATCCGTTTCCTGCAATCGTGGCAGAGAAGCGTTTCGAGACTGTTCATGTAATCGATAGGCATCGTGCGTGGAGTCAAAAAAAATCGATACACCCGCATCTCGAATCAAGTTCAGATCGCGAAAAATAGTTCTCCTACTGACTCTCATTTGATTTGCCAGTTCCTGTGCATTAAACCCGGGGCCCGCTTGCAGACATGTGAGGATGCGCAACGCGCGCGAGTGGCGTCCAATGATGGCTGGTTGTTGTGTCATCTTGCTCCCCCCTTTGATGTGAATGAAGTTTCTCAAACGTTTCGGTGCCAAAGACACCGACTCCTTCACACCGTTACATCGAGAAGCAGATCCGTAAGCGGGCAAAAAAAATGAAAATTCCAGGGAAAGACCATTAGTCAACTCGTTTCACTGCGGTTCTTGTCGTAAGTGCTCAAGACAACCAGTTTTCAAGGAATTCTTAGAAACGGGAGGAAGAATCATGACTCATAAAAGAACCTTAAAGGTCGCCGAACGTGTTGCCACTGTTGCTGCACTCACAACCCTGCTACTGGCACTCTTCTTTATCTGGGGCAACGTGATAAGCGAGCGCTACACGGTCCTGTCGAAACTGCTCAATACGAGCATCCTGGTATTATTGGCTGCTGGTCTCATTACGACGCTGACCAGGGACCTGCTACTCAGCGAGAAATATCGAGTTCTTTCCCGGTTAGCCTACCTCAGTCACAACGTAACTATTTTCACCACGATCGTGACCGCCATGATCCTGCTTCCCATGACCTGGGAACTGCTGCCGATCGGCACCGTCTTAACGCGAATCTTTGCTTCGCTAGCAACGTTCTTCGTGATTGCCCTGCTAGTCACACGTATTAGCGGTATCTCTTCGCATCGCTTCAAAGGAGAGTCCGTAGCCGTCTAGAAGCCTGGTTGCCATATCGAAATATGGCGTCCTCCCAGCTGCCTGCCGGGCTTGAGCCCCCGGCAGGCACTTTTTTTGCGCAGGCCGATCGGCAAACCAACAACCGTCGAAGAGAATCTTATCAGAGAAACCGGGTCAACGGTCTTTCCAGAATCCCGGTAAGAATAGGACAAGAATAGAAAAGATTTCGATCCGACCCAGCATCATTAGCCAAATAAACAATAGCTTGCTGGGAGCACTAAAATGTCCGTAGTTCTGAGTCGCACCCACGGTTCCTAACCCCGGTCCAATATTGTTTAACGTGGCGGCAACGCTCGTAGCACTGTCAATGAGTTTATGTTCCTTGTCATGACCCCAGGTAATATCCGGCTCAACAGCAATCACGAACAACCAGCTACCTACAAACAGGATCAGGATCACACCGAAATAGACGAGGATATTCTTCGGAAGCTGAGGGTCATCCAACGGCACTCCCCCTAGCCGCAACTGACGAACAACCGATGGTCGGTAAGAATGTTCAATCTCCAGTCGTAGAATTTTAACGAAAAGAATATGACGAATGACCTTCATGCCACCACCGGTGCTTCCCGCACAACCGCCAACGAACATCAGGGCGAACAACATTCCACGCGCACAATGGTTCCACGCATCAAAGTCGTGGGTTCCATAACCGGTGGTTGTCACGATGGCGACTACCTGGAAGAGGCCATAGCGAAAAGAATCGCTCACTTTTTCAGCAAACGTATCCGCCGGAAAATCATTGTTGGCAATCCCAAAACCCATTACGAGGCCTGTCACGACCAGGATAATACCCATGTAGGTACGCCACTCGACATCCGCCAGCAACTTGCCCGGCTGACGTAACAGGCAGAGGTACAAGAGGGTAAAGTTAGTCCCTGCCAGAATCATGAACAGCGTGATTGTATAATCGATCGTGGCACTCTGGAAACTTCCTACGCTTCCGTTGTAGGTACTGAAGCCACCGGTCGCCATCGTGCCAAAGGCATGGCAGAAAGCATCGAATGCCGTTAGGCCCAGGCACATCAGGATCACGGCCAGCACGAAATTGAGCACACAGTAGATGCCTGCAAATAACCAGGCTGATTGCTGCATACGTGCCAGTGCTCCATCTTTCGTCGGCCCGGGCATTTCGGCGCGCATCAGCGCTTTCCCTGCTGAACCCTGTCCCAGGACGACAACAAACAACACGATGATCCCCAGGCCGCCCAAAAAGTGCGTACTGCTGCGCCAAAATAGAATGCAATGTGGCACAAGTCGCGGGTTCTCCAGGTCAGACATAACCGTAGCACCGGTAGTGCTAAAACCTGATTGAGATTCAAAAAGTGCATCCGCGATAGTCATTGGCACCCATTTTATAGAGACCCAGTCTTTTTCTTCC